>NZ_JAGFPF010000820.1:0-914 GCF_025962695.1 Candidatus Symbiopectobacterium sp. NZEC135
AGTTTGCAGTTTTCCGATGTGGTGCAAAGCATCCGCAAGCTGGGTGACTATGCGCTGGAAATCCGCCTTAACAGCCCTGATGCCTCTTTTTTGTGGCACCTGGCGACCCACTACGCCCCAGTACTTTCCGCCGAGTATGGTCAGCAGTTGATCAAACAGGATAGAAAGGAGCAGTTAGACCGTGAGCCGGTCGGTACCGGGCCTTATCGTCTCGAAGCCTATCGCAGCGGTCAATATCTGCGCTTGATGCGCAACGATCGCTACTGGCGCGGCAAACCGCGGATGCAGCAGGTGGTCGTTGATTTGGGCGTCGGTGGCACCGGGCGTCTGTCGAAATTGCTGACTGGCGAATGCGACGTGCTGGCTTATCCCGCCGCCAACCAGTTGCCTATTTTGCGCAACGATCCGCGCTTGCGGCTCTCGCTGCGTCCTGGGATGAACATCGCGTATCTCGCCTTTAACGTGCGTAAACCACCGTTGGACGACATGCGCATTCGCCGCGCCATTGCGCTGGCGATCAACAATGACCGTTTGATGCAGTCTATCTATTACGGCACGGCAGAAACCGCAGCGTCGCTGCTGCCCCGCGCCTCCTGGGCCTATGACAGCGAATCGCGCATTACCGAATACAATCCGGAAGAAGCGCGCCGCTTGCTGACAACCCTGGGGGCAACCGATCTTAACCTCAAGCTGTGGGTGCCCGTCGCCTCGCAGTCCTATAATCCGGGTCCGTTAAGGGCCGCTGAGCTGATTCAGGCGGATTTGGCGCAGGTGGGGGTGAAAGTGACCATTGTCCCGGTTGAAGGCCGTTTTCAGGAAGCGCGACTGATGGAAATGAGCCATGACCTGACGCTCTCAGGCTGGACCACCGACAGTAACGATCCTGACAGCTTTTTCCGTCCGCTGCTCAGTTG
>NZ_JAGFPF010000819.1:0-914 GCF_025962695.1 Candidatus Symbiopectobacterium sp. NZEC135
ACAGAAAGATGCGTTTACCCAGCGTCTCGCCGGATCACCGTTTGATTGGCGAGGTGGCGATGCACTATTTGATTGAGCAAGGGCACCATAACATCCTCAATCTGGTCTGCCTGCGGCGCTATACCATGGAGTGGCGTTTACAAGGGATACGCGAAGCGCTGAACGCCCATAATCTCCCCTTTGATGAGACCTGCCATCTGCTGCTGGCCAACGGCTTCAGCGCGGCGGAAAGTGAACGTGCATTGACTGAATTTCTCGCGCAGTGCCCGGAAGAAAAGCGGCCAACCGCCATTCTGGCAGGCGGCGATTTTATGGCGTTAGGGGCAATGAATGCGTTGCAACGTGCGGGGATTCGCGTACCGCAGGATATCTCCATCATGAGCATTGATGGTTTTAATTTGTTGGCGCTGCATGATATTCCGCTGACCTCGCTGCATGTGCCGCGCGATGAATTGGGAGAAGAAGCGATCAGGTTATTGCAGCAGCGTCTGGCATCGCCCTTACGCCCTGCCAGCAACATTTTGCTGCACGGCACCATGGCGCTTAATGCCTCCGTCAAACGACTGCGCGCCAGCCGAACACCAGCGCGCGGAGATGAAGAGAAACTCTACGATTAAGACGACTCACGCCGCAGCGCAGAGCAATGTTGCGTGAGTGACCGCTTGCTCAGCTTAGAACCACTGGCCGAAACGTCGGATATAGATGCGTTTCATCACCTGAGTGAGCAGGCAGTAGCTCAGCAGGGTAGCGACCAGCCAGGGGAAATATTCCCACGGCAGCGGCGTTAAACCGATATACGCCCCCAGCGGAGAGAACGGAATATAGATACCAAGCGCCATGACCAATGCGGTGGTCAGCATCACCGGCAGGGCCGCGGTGCTTTGGATAAAGGGAATTTTCTGCGTGCGCAACAT
>NZ_JAGFPF010000822.1:0-910 GCF_025962695.1 Candidatus Symbiopectobacterium sp. NZEC135
ATCTCATCACCTTGATTTTTATAGTACTCACGGCGTTTTGCATTCGCAATGAGCTTACCAATTAACGGTTTTATCCCCAGAGTCAGCAGATCCGCCACAATATTTAATCCATCGGCTGTGCCCCGCGCATCGGGCGACGGGCCACCTTCTGTATCATCATAAATCATTCGAAAGGGGTTCTCTGCTCTCTGGGCTTGAAATAAAAGCAGTTTTCCTTCGTTCTCGCCTTTAGCGTTAAGTATTTCTTCCTCAAAGGCGCAGTGTTCTTTTATATGCTCTGCGGTTCGAGGATCGAACTCAGGCATCAATGCTCGCTTCATTCGCGCTGTGCTATCAACCAGTGGAGTAATAAAGAGAGGACCGGTTTTTGCCCACTGTTTCAATGACAGCTCAAAATCCTGACCTTCTTCGGTGGTTAATTGTCCATCAGACACCAGATAGTGCTTAATGGCCGCAATCAGCGCATTCTTCTTTTGATCATCAGAGAGAATGTGGCTGTTTTCAATAAAATAATTAGGTTTGTCAAGCGACGTGTCATTATCTATCATGGAAAATGGATTCTCTTTATAAACAACAGAGGCAGAATCAGAACGGTGTAAAAAATTAAATAACAGCATGAGTTGAAGGGTTGTTGCCATTTCGCCTCTTCGTCCGAAAAACGACGTTGAGGACGGGTTCAGTATTCTCGGCGAATTTTCAATATGGCTAATTTCGGAAATGAAACCATGAACATTTACAGAGGGATTTGAATTAATTGATTCTAAAGATTTCTCATGCTTATTCTGGCACGTTTGATCGTGATAGCATGCTGTGGATAAATGATGCTGTATGACTGAAATAGACATTCTTTGACTCCATTCAAAAAGAATGGACTATAGGCATCGTATTTACGCCATCGTTATTAAAAAAA
>NZ_JAGFPF010000823.1:0-909 GCF_025962695.1 Candidatus Symbiopectobacterium sp. NZEC135
AATAAAGATTTCATTTCTTTTTTCCCGCTAAAGAAAATTCCCAAACCCAACCCTCTAAAAGTGATGGGCATTATTATAAATAACACCCAGCTCAGGTTTAACCACTCGATTTTTACTCTTGAGAAGTATTAAGTTATCGACACACACCGTTTAAATTTGACATGATAATTAATGATAGCATCGTAACGTCAGCCTAGGTCACAAGGAGGCGTGTTATGCAACAACATGATCCATATGCAAAAGCTGGCAGCAAGATGTGCGACTGGGTGACAGTTAATGAAGCTGTTCACATTATGAAAAAACAAGCCAGTCTGGATTTATCAGACAGTGACATATACAGATATGCTCTGTGCAATAAATTACATTTATCCATTTACTTTCAATCACCGATTAAACTTAGAAGAGTACGATTATCGCAAGGTAAAATACATCTGATTAAAATTGATGATTCATTGGTTAACCGTTTATGTTTTCTTGACACTCACAGTTTTTCTAACGGAAACAATTTAATACCTAGTGCAACAGGTGAGTATATATCGCCTCACTCCCAAATTATTGATACGGCGTTAATTGGACATGAGTTTTTTGAAACACAACGATTATTAGCAACTACGCTGCATCTACGTCGGCCCTTGCAGCAAGACTGTGATGTAAACTATGGTATCTCAGTCATACATGCAGGAGAGTTATTTCAGGCATTTGAAATAAACTCATTATCCGAAAGAATAAAACAACAAATAATTAGGTTACCCAAAGCATTAGCCGAAGAGGTTAATCAGCATATTCCTTCCTGCTGTCTAAAGGATCATTGCAAAAAGCGGTATTTTCCTATCCATCATATCCCTCAGGATGCTTGCTTTGTACTCCGTCAAACTGAACTCGATAAACTTCGTAGAATATTATTAAAAA
>NZ_JAGFPF010000824.1:0-909 GCF_025962695.1 Candidatus Symbiopectobacterium sp. NZEC135
TCGGCGAGCTGTTTCTGGTAATCAAACTGCTTGCCGATGATCTTTTCAAAACGAGCAGGTTCAACGCGGATCAGCACCGGAATGCGGTAATCCATATCCATGTCCTGCTTAAAGTTGGTCGTCACCAGCGGCGCTTGAGCAACGGTTCCCAGGCGAATGCCACGGAACTCCACCGGCGCGCCTACCTGCAACCCGCGGATCGATTCATCAAAGAACATCACATATTCTTTGTATTCCGTGTAGAGCGAATCCTGAATACTGCGCTCATTATCAAACAGCTGATAGTGCGCACGATCTTGCACGCGCTCACCCAGTTCCCACCCGGCAGGCACGTCAAAGCTCACGCCACCGCTGAACAAGGTGGTCAGCGATCCCATTTCCACCCGCATCCCCTGCGCCGACATATCCAGCGTAACGCCGCTGTCTTTCCAAAAACGGACATTGCTGGTCACCAGACTGTCGTATGGCGCGGTGATAAACAGTTGATAGCGCATTTGTCGCGCCTTGGTATCGAACTCGCTGGTTTCAACCGAACCAACGCGGTAACCGCGAAACAGTACCGGATCGCCGGCATTCAACTGGCCCGAACGCTCGCTGTCGAGCAGAACACGGATCCCTTTGGCGTGCGGCGGTGCCAGCGGCGGTGAGTCCAACAACGCAAATTCACTGCGCGCTTCACCGCTGACACCCGGCTGAAGTTCAATGAACGCACCGGACAACAGCGTGCCTAACCCGGAGACCCCTTCGCGGCCAATCTGCGGTTTTACCACCCAGAACACAGAATCATGACGCAGCAGCTTACCCATACCAGAATGCAAGCGAGCCACAATCTCCACCTGGCGCAGGTCTTCACTCAGCACCACGCTCTCCACCACACCCACGTCCACACTGCGACTTTTGATGGTGGTT
>NZ_JAGFPF010000826.1:0-908 GCF_025962695.1 Candidatus Symbiopectobacterium sp. NZEC135
TCCCCATACAGTGGCGGTGGGGGTTAAAGAACTGCTGGCATTTACCCCGGAACAGATGGCCGAGCGTTTTGGTTGTGCTGGAGATGATGGACTGGCCTGGTTGTTTGCTGGCACGCCTTCTGAGGGCCTGATGGGGGGCGGATTCCTGTATACCAACAAGAACACCGTTTCATTAGGTTTGGTGCTCGGTTTGCACAACGTAGACAAGCTGAGCAAAAGCGTGCCGCAACTGCTGGAGGATTTCAAGCAACATCCGCTGGTTGCCCCGCTGGTCAGTGATGGCAAACTGCTGGAATACTCGGCGCATCTGGTGCCTGAAGGCGGTTTGGATATGGTACCGGAGCTGATCGGTGATGGCGTGTTGATTGCCGGTGATGCCGCTGGGTTCTGTCTGAACGTCGGCTATACGGTACGTGGCATGGATTTGGCTATTGCTTCCGGAGAAGCTGCCGCCAAAGCCGTTATCGCAGCCAAACAGCGTGACGATTTCAGCCGACAGGGGTTGTCAGGCTATCAGATGCTGCTGGATGAAAGCTTCGTTCTCAAAGACATGAAGCTGTATAAAAATCTGCCAGCGTTTTTAGACAATCCACGTTTTTTCAGCGCCTATCCGACGATGATGACGGGCATGATGCAGGATCTGTTTACCATCAACGGTCCGCAACGTCCTCTGCGTAACAAGATGTTCTCCCGCATCGGAAACGTCGGGGTAATGAACATCCTGAAAGATGGTTTTAAAGGAGTGCGTTGGTTATGAGTAAGGTCAATGTGGATATCAAGCTGGGGGTTAACAAGTTTTATGTTGATGAGGGCAATCCGCACATTGTACTGATTGCCAACCCTGACCCGGTGGAGTTCAACAAGCTGATGTTAGCCTGTCCGGCAGGGCTGTATAAACAGGATGAGCA
>NZ_JAGFPF010000825.1:0-908 GCF_025962695.1 Candidatus Symbiopectobacterium sp. NZEC135
ACGATATTGTTCTCGTCTTTCTGAGAGGTACTATGCCCCTATCCGCGCTGAAAAAAAAGCAGTAAATCCCTGTTGCATTAATATGTAATGGCTATCAAACCGCATAACATGCGCTGAGCAGCATTGGTCAGTCGCAACGGCTGGCTTATACTGCCTGTTAAGCGCCTGGCTGTCCGGTTCACAGAGCCGACCCCCGCTGCTTTCAGGACACACCATCATAAGGACTCGAAGAGTGACGCCAACTATCGATCTGCTGCTAAACCATCGCTCCATTCGTGCTTTTAGCACACAGCCTATTGCGCCGGACGCGCGCGATGCCATTATTGCTGCGGCCCAGAGCGCGTCCAGCTCGAGCTTTTTACAATGCAGCTCGATTATTCGCATTACCGATCCCACGCTGCGCCAGACGTTGGCCCGCTATTGTGGCGATCAGCAGCATGTGGCTGACGCCGCCGAGTTCTGGGTGTTTTGCGCCGATTTCCACCGTCATCTGGAGATCTTTCCGCAGGCGCAAACCGGGATGGCAGAGCAATTGCTGCTGGGATGCGTTGATACGGCGCTGATGGGACAGAATGCGCTGGTCGCGGCGGAATCGCTGGGACTGGGCGGCGTGTTTATCGGCGGTATCCGTAATCACATTGCCGAGGTCACCTCGCTGTTGTCGCTGCCACAGCAGGTGTTGCCGCTGTTTGGCCTCTGTCTGGGCTATCCCGCTGCGACGCCCGATCGCAAACCGCGCCTGCCCGCCTCGCTGGTGGTGCATGAAAATGGCTATCAGCCGTTAGATAAAGCCGCGCTGGCACAGTATGACCAGCAATTGGGGGATTACTATCAGCAGCGTGGCAGTAATCGTCGCCGCGATACCTGGAGTGAGCACGTGCAGCGCACGCTGCAAAAAGAGCTAAGGC
>NZ_JAGFPF010000829.1:0-907 GCF_025962695.1 Candidatus Symbiopectobacterium sp. NZEC135
CATAATCATCAACTTAGACAGCGCCAGCACGATAAAGGTAATCACAAACAGGATCAGGCCGAGCTGCATCAATGCCGCCGTGTGCAGGCCAGATTCCGCTTCGGCAAATTCGTTCGCTAACGCGGAGGTAATACTGTTGCCGGGCATAAAGAGAGAGATACTGTCCAACTGGTAGGTATTACCGATAATAAAGGTCACGGCCATGGTTTCGCCCAGAGCACGTCCTAACCCGAGCATGACGCCGCCAATCACCCCATTTTTAGTGAAGGGCAGTACGATGCGCCAAATCACTTCCCACGTCGTGCAACCAATACCGTAAGCAGACTCTTTCATCATTACTGGTGTTTGCTCAAACACGTCACGCATTACGGCGGCAATGTAAGGGATGATCATAATGGCCAGAATCACACCCGCGGCCAGAATACCGATACCAAACGCCGGGCCAGAGAACAACGTTCCCAAAAAAGGAATGCCGGACAGGATATTCCCTACCGGTTGCTGGAAGTATTTGGCAAACAACGGTGCGAAGATAAACAGACCCCACATGCCGTAAACGATACTCGGAATGGCGGCCAATAATTCGATGGCAACGCCCAGCGGACGTTTTAACCAGTTCGGTGCCAGTTCGGTCAGGAACAGGGCGATACCGAAGCTGATAGGGATAGCAATAATCAGGGCAATCAGCGAGGTCACGACGGTGCCGTAAATCGGTACCAACGCACCGAACTGCCCGGCAGGCGCGTCCCACTCTTTGGTCCACAAGAATGCCAGACCAAACTTCTCAATGCTCGGCCAGGATGCCACGATCAGGGATACGATGATGCCGCCCAGCAGCAGCAGCGTCAGCAGCGCGGAGGCTCTTACCATCGCGCTAAAGATGACGTCGCCCAGCTTTCCGGGGGCTTTC
>NZ_JAGFPF010000827.1:0-907 GCF_025962695.1 Candidatus Symbiopectobacterium sp. NZEC135
CGCCAAAATGCGCCAGCAGTTTTATCGTCTCCATCGCCTGCAAGGCACCGATGATACCGACCAGGGGGGACATAACGCCGGCTTCGGCGCAAGTTAGCGCGTTTTCACCAAACAGGCGGCTCAGGCAGCGGTAACAGGGTTCTTGTTCACCGTAGGTAAACACACTGATCTGGCCTTCCATGCGAATGGCTGCGCCGGAGACCAGCGGCGTTTTGCTGTCAAAACAAAAGCGGTTAAGGCGATCGCGTATCGCCACGTTGTCGGTGCAATCCAGCACCACCTGATGGCGGCTTACCAGCGCCTGCAAGGCGTCGTCCGACAGTTCGTCGTTAATACACTCCAGCGAAATATGGGGATTAATGGCGGCCAGTTCCGTAGCGGCAGAGGCCACCTTCGCCATATTGATACGCGCATCGCGGTGCAAAATCTGACGTTGCAGGTTGGAGAGCGCAACGGTGTCAAAATCCAGCAGCGTCAAATGCCCCACGCCTGCCGCAGCCAGGTATTGCGCTGCGGCACAACCCAAACCGCCCAAACCCACCACCAGTACGCTAGCCGCTTTCAGCGCTTCCTGTCCGTCAAAATCGAAGCCTTTTAGCATGATCTGACGGTTGTAGCGCAGCATTTCGCTGTGGCTTAGCACATCTTCACTCTCTGGGGCTTTCGGGGTGGTGGTTGACATCCTCACTCTCCCAGCAGCGCATTGAAGGGTTCAATTTCTACCCATTCTCCGGCGGCTACCGGCCCGCGTTCGGCTTCCAGTACGATAAAACAGTTGCCGAGGCTAAATGAGCTGAAGATGTGCGATCCCTGATGGCCGGTGGCTCTGACTTCCAACTCACCGTCATCATTCCGGCTGACTATGCCGCGTTGAAAATCGAGTCGACCTGGGGTTTTCTTCAACGCC
>NZ_JAGFPF010000828.1:0-907 GCF_025962695.1 Candidatus Symbiopectobacterium sp. NZEC135
GTGCGGTGAGTTGGGTCCATGACAGATTTTCTTGCGCATTGTTAAGCGTAGCTTGCGCGCTTTTCCTGCGCGATTGTGCCGCCTGCCAGTTTGCCGTGGCATTGTCCAATTCAACCCTGGCAATAGCGCCGGAGGGCATTAATGCCTGCATACGGCGCAGATTAGCGGCCGCGACCTGTTCGGCGGCGCGGGCGCTCTCGACCTCGGCTTGGGCGCTGTTGCGTTGATTGCGGTTGGTGTCGCTGTCCAGGGTCGCCAGAAGCTGGCCTTTGGTGACGTTGTCACCTATTTCAACCTGCCGGCTGAGGATCCGTCCTTCCAGTTGGAACCCGAGCGTGGTTTCATCGTGAGCGCGTATCTCACCAATCCATACGCCAGCAGCGGTCGCTGAGGGTGAGGGAACGGTGGTATAGCGCACCGCGCGCGGCACGCTGTCTTTTGCCACGTTATTGCCATCACACCCGGCAAGCAGCGCGGGCAGCCATACTGCCAGGATCAGCACACCCTTGATATCGGGCAAATGGGATAAAAGATGATGTAACCCGTGACGGGCACAGGTTGAAAAGGTGTCACACATGGCGTCATTCCCTGTTCAAGAGAAGGCCATTACACCCCGTGCCTGTCGAGATTTCTTGAATGTTCTGTCAAGGATTTATCAAGGGTCGCCGTTTTTTTGCTATTTATGAGGGGAAACGGGCAACTGAATCCGAAACAGTAACCCTTTTCCCGTTGGCAGTTCGGCGGTGATGGTGCCACCGTGGGCTTTGCAGATAGCGCGCGCAATGGAAAGACCCAGGCCGCTTCCGCCAGAATGGCGGGCGCGTGACGAGTCAGCGCGGGTAAAACGCTCGAACATGTCAGTAATAAAATCGGGTGTTACACCCGGTCCAAAGTCACGAAATGCTAT
>NZ_JAGFPF010000082.1:0-11528 GCF_025962695.1 Candidatus Symbiopectobacterium sp. NZEC135
AATAAACCAGAAAAATCGCGCTAACTTGTTCGTTTACCTGATGTTTATGCAAAAATATCGACACCGCTCACTGGTCTTGCGCGGACTGCGCTTGACATATCAATCTCGTTGACTTCATCGCCATAGGGCGCTGAGGACGCAAATTGCTGCCGATAAGAGGCGTTGTTATCACCAGTATCGTTGTTATTGCCCGCCATGTGCTGCTGAGCTTGTTGCCAACCGCTATTGTCACTTGCTACGCTGCTTTGGCCCAGATTGATACCGCTTTCTGCCATTGCCGTACGTAGATGAGGCAACGCAGCCTCTAGTGCACTACGTACCTGGCTGTTTGCCGATGCTAAATGAATTTGTGCCTGATTATCATCCAGTCGCAGCGAGATATGCAACGTGCCCAGCTCTTCAGGGTGCAATCGCAGCTGTACGTTTTGCTGCCCGTTACGGCTGAGCATGATGATTTGCTGACCGAGAGAATCCTGCCACTGGGTTGTGCCTAGTTGCGCATTTAACTGCGCACTGGCGCTGGGTTGCGCAATGTTGTTGGTTATCGACGTCTGCGCATTCTGCGCCAGACTCACTGGTGCCGTGTGTGCGGTCAACGGCACTTGGTTGCCAGTGCTATCCTGTTTGGTCGCATCGGCGATGGTGTGGGCCACCACTGCCGATTTATCCTGCATGGTGCTGCTGTCATCAACCTGCGCCTGAGCGCGTGACTGCTCGTTCGACGTCGCGCGGCTGTTCTTCTCAGTGGAGAGTGCTGTCGTCAGCGTATCACTTCCGCTGGTTACCGTATCCTGAGGGGCGAGCGAGCTAAATAAAGAGGCTGTTGTTGATGCGGTTGCGCTGTCATTGGTGTTCTGCTGCACTGCCTGATTCAGGCCCGGCAATGACAGCGATTGTGCTGCCTGAAGCAAAGACGACATCTCGCTGCTTACTGGCGCTGCTGTAGGTGTTGTCACTGGAGATAACATCGCCATCAGCGCTTGTACCGCTTGGGTATCGGTTGACGAAACCTCATCGCTACCCTTCTCAAGAGTAGCCTCTTTATCTTGAACAAAAGACTTGCGTAATGACGTCACCAGTTCCGACAACGTTTTGTCATCCAGATTATCTTGCCCATTAACGGCTTTAAGCAGCGTATTCAGATCCCGCTGGCTGAGATCAATATCTTGTGCTGACAACGCATCCAACAGCTTTTGCTTACTGTCTTTTCCGCTCAGCGCCGACGTATTGTCAGTTGGCACGGCGGCCGTGGCCGCTTTTTTCGGCAGGTGCAGCGATAACAGTTGAACGAAATCCTGAGGTAACTGATCCGTTGCAAGCAACCCCGAAGCCGAGCCTGCGGTGTCACTGACGCCAGTGCTTGCTGTTGTGGTAACGATTGGCAGCATCATAAATCTGTTTTCCTCAGAGAGGCCCGTTGGGCAAATTCATCCATCCGTTTTTGATCGAGGCGGTTCTCGTGCGCGAGTTGCCTGCTATCTTCTCTTTCTTGTAGCGTCTCGAACGCATTAAGACGCTTTTGTTTTTCCTGCCAGGTTTTCATCGCCAGATCCAAGCGTGAATTCCAGTGTTGCAGTTGTTTCTGATGCTGATCAATAGCAACGTCCAGCGTTTGAATAAACTGCTGGAAATTCTGCCAACTGGTGTTGGCCATGCCCTCAGACATCGTTACTTGTAACTTGCCGCGATAATCTTCCTGATAGTTTAACAGCATATTCAGTTGTTGTTCAGCTTGTTGATAGGCTTTACGCACTTGCCCTAATTGGGTCGCTGCTTTTTCGACCTCTTTTTGGGCCAATTCACGTAGTGTAACCAGCGGTGACTGCGTTTTCATCTGTCCTCCTACTCGCTACGGGGAAAAATGACGTTTAAAGCCTGACAAGAGGCTTCATAACCACTGCGTTCAAACATACCCTGCTGCAAAAAATTCTGAAGCTGCGGATAGAGGCGAATGGCCTGATCGAGCGTTGGATCGCTACCCGGAGCATAAGCGCCTACGTTTATCAAGTCCCGGTTACGTTGGTAACTGGAGAGTAGCTGCTTAAACCACCTTACCGAGGCGTAGTGCTTTTCATCAATGAGTGCGGTCATGGCACGGCTGATTGACGCTTCAATATCGATGGCCGGATAGTGACCGGATTCGGCCAACTGGCGCGACAGGACAATATGGCCATCCAGGATCGCACGCGCGGAGTCTGCAATCGGGTCCTGCTGGTCATCACCCTCGGTCAGTACGGTATAGAACGCGGTAATCGAGCCGCCACCGTGAATGCCATTGCCCGCGCGTTCAACCAGCGCAGGGAGCTTGGCAAATACCGACGGTGGGTAGCCTTTGGTGGCCGGTGGCTCGCCGATGGCCAACGCAATTTCACGCTGTGCCATGGCATAACGCGTCAGCGAATCCATGATCAGCAATACATGCTGACCGCGATCGCGAAAATCTTCAGCAATACGTGTTGCATAAGCGGCTCCCTGCATACGCAGCAGGGGAGAGACGTCCGCCGGCGCGGCAATGACCACTGAACGCGCTCGCCCTTCGTCACCCAAAATGTTTTCTATAAAATCTTTCACTTCACGACCGCGTTCGCCGATCAACCCAACGACAATCACGTCTGCTTTGGTATAGCGTGCCATCATACCCAGCAGCACGCTTTTACCCACACCAGAACCGGCAAATAAGCCCATACGTTGGCCACGGCCCACAGTTAACAGTGCGTTGATGGCGCGCACCCCCACATCCAGTACATCTTCGATCGGTGTACGTTGTAGTGGGTTGAAGGGCGCCGTCATCAGTGGGGCGCGATAGCCAGTTTCCGGGGGCGGTAAACCATCAAGCGGTTTGGCGCTGCCATCAAGAACGCGACCGAGAAGCTCCGGCCCTAAAGGCAATTGCTTCCCTTGCGCCACACCCTGCGTTGCCACCCGGGCATAGACTCGTGCACCTGGCGTGATGCCTTCCATCTCTTCCAGTGGCATCAGGAACAGGCTTTGCCCGTTAAAACCGACCACCTCACACTCAACTTCATCCGTTTTGGTACCCATGTGGCGTTCAATCAGGCAGGTAGCACCCAAGGGCATTTGCAGCCCGGTCGTTTCCAGCACGAGCCCAGTAGCACGCTTTAAACGCCCGTAACGACGCACGGACGGTGTCTCTTGGATGCGCTTTTCAAAAGCGTCCAATTCGGCAAACCAACGTGCGAGGTGATGGGTCATCATAACTCTCCCGGTGCGGCCAATCGGCATAGTTCATGCCAGCGTGTGGCAAGGCTGGCATCGAGATCGCCTTCCTCTGCGCTCACTTTGCATCCGCCGGGATGCAGTTGGCTGTCGGCTAACAACCGCCAGCCGTGCTGTTCCAGCGTTGGCCCAAGTGCTGCCTCTATGCGTTCGAGATCGCTGGGGTTGACCCGTAATTGCGCTTTCCCACTGAACAGCGGCTCTTGCTGGATCAACTGTTGAATCTGATGCTGCAACGCAGTGGCATCGCACAGCGGTGCCTGACCAATAATCTGTTTCGCAACAGTCAAGGCTAATTGCGTCAAGCGCGCTGGAATAGCACTGTCCATGGCATCCAGTGTCTGCTGGAACGAACTCACCAACTGCTGCATGTGTTCAATCATCGGCTGCTGTTGCAGCAAGGCATCTTGCGCACCTTGCTGCGTACCGGCGGTTAGTCCTTCCTGATACCCTGCGTCATAGCCTTGTTGGCGTCCTTCAGCAAAACCGGCTTCACGCGCCTGCCGCATGGTCTGCTCACGCATGTTTTCCAGTTCCGCTTCAAACGAGCGGAATTGGTTCACCTGCTCTGGTGCCGCCTCTTCCGGTTCGACGGCGTCAATTTCCGGTTCAGGTTCGACATCAAACGGTGATGCCAGGTCTTTTAGCTTCCAGGGCTTCCAGGCCATGTTGTCAGCGGCATCAGACATATGAATCCTCGCCGCCACCGATGATCATCTCGCCACTGTCGGCCAGACGACGCACAATAAGCAGGATGGCTTTCTGCTCGTTTTCCACTTGAGACATGCGAACCGGGCCGCGTGTCGAGAGGTCGTCGCGCAGAATTTCTGCTGCACGCTGCGACATATTGCGCAGGAATTTCTCGCGCAATGGCTCGTCGGAGCCTTTCAATGCCAACAGCAGCGATTCCGACTCCACTTCCTGCAACAGACGCTGGATACTGCGATCGTCCACATCGATAAGGTTTTCGAACAGGAACATTTCGTCGATGATTTTTTGCGCCAGTTCGCCATCGAACTCGCGCACCGCATCGATAACGGCCTCTTCCTGCTGACTCTTCATCAGGTTGATAATCTCGGCCGCAGTACGAACACCACCCATTTTGCTGCGTTTTACGTTCTGACCATCCAGCAAGCCATTCAATACATCGGTCAGTTCTGCCAAGGCCGAAGGTTGCACGCCTCCGAAGGTAGCAATACGCAGCATGACATCATTACGTAACCGTTCATCGAACAGTGCAAGAATATCCGCAGCCTGTGCCCGTTTTAAATGCACCAGGATAGTCGCGATGATCTGTGGGTGCTCGTCGCGGATAATATCCGCAGCAGTTTGCGGTTCCATAAAGTTGAGGGTTTCGATGCCGCCGGTCGTTTCGCGGCTTTCGAGAATATCTTCCAACAGGCTGGATGCACGCTCTTCGCCCAGCGCTTTTACCAGCACCGAACGCAGATAATCACCGGCATTGACGCTCAGCGCGGCGTATTGGTCTGCTTCCATTTCGAACTCTTTGAGCACTTCCGCTAACTGTTGCGGTGAGACCTGGCGCAGATTCGCCATCGCCGTACTCAAATGTTGCACTTCACGCGTTGAGAGGTGGGTAAATACCTCTGCGGCGCGATCTTCGCCCACGGTCATCAACAAGATGGCGCTCTTTTCTGTGCCTGTCATACTCATAGTTCAGTACTCATCCATTGGCGAATCACCAGGGCGACGACGCGCGGATCGTTTTCTGCCAGTTCGCGGATACGCTGGCTTTGCAACTCAGTGTTGATACGTTGTTGTGAGCGACGTTGCATTTCTTCTTCGTCTTTGCTCAAGTTGACCACAACATCCTTGGTGGCAGCATTACGCATTTGCGAGGCGGCTTGAGCCGCGGCCTGCTGTTCTTCCCGTTTCTTGATTTGCGGTCTGACTAGCTTACGCCACAGGATAAACGCCACCAGCAGTACCAGCAGCCAACGGCCGACTTCCACCATCAACTCAAAGAAGGCTTGTTTCTGCCAGAAGGGCAGTTCGCTGGCCGTATCGTTAGTGGACATGAACGGCGTGTTGACCACATTTAATGAATCACCACGGTCCGTTGAAAAACCCATGGCTTCGCGGGCAACGGTGTCAATTTGCTTGATCTGGTCTTCCGATAATGGGATCGGTTTGCCATCTTCACCGGGCGGCAGATAGTTGACAATCACGGCAACGGAGAGGCGCTTAACTCCGCCAGTGCTGTGTTTGGTATGCAGAATCGTCTTGTCAATCTCGTAGTTTGTGGTTGCATCATTACGTGAGTTTGACGTTTGCACCACCGTGTTCCCTTGTGTGCCAGTCGCTGTATTTTGCTGATTGGCATTTTGATTCGGGTTCTGGTTGGTGTTATTGGCATTTGCCGCGTTGTTTGCCGGTGTCGCAATCGGTGCCGTTGGTGCCGGAGCTGGCTGGTTAGAGAGGGCTCCCGGCACGCCACCGACGTTGGGACCACCGCGTTGCTCGCTCTGACTGGTTTGCTGTGAGCGAATGGCAGCCTGATTAGGCGCGGAGTTGGGTTGATACTGCTCGTCTGTCTGTTCACGTGCTGAAAAATCGATCTGTGCGGTGACTTGCGCATGTACGTTACCACCACCGACGATCGGGGCAATAATGGCCTCGATGCGCCGCTGATACATGGATTCGATTTCGGTCACGTATTTCAATTGGGTCGCATTGACATCACGTCCTGCGGCACCCGCAGAGGTCAGCAGGCGGCCCATCTGATCAACGACAGTAACGTTATCTGCGGGTAAACCGGATACGCTGCTGGAAATCATGTAGACGATGGAGTTGATTTGTCCTTCGTCCAAGGCTCGACCCGGTTGTAAATTCAGGGTAACGGAAGCTGAGGGCGCTTTTTGCTCTCGTACAAACAGTGAAGGTTTTGGAATGGCCAGATGCACTCGGGCAGTTTGCACTGGTCCGAGGGTTTCAATCGTGCGTGACAATTCACCTTCCAGCGCGCGCTGATAATTAATCTGCTCGCTGAACTGGCTGATACCAAATTTTTCCTGATCCAGCAGTTCAAAACCCACCGCGCCACCTTTGGGCAAGCCTAACTGCGCCAAGCGTAAACGGGTTTCGTACACGTTTGTCGCAGGGATCAGTATCGCATTGCCGCCTTCAGCAAAGCGGTAGGGAATATTCATCTTTGTCAGTTCACTGACAATGGCTCCACCATCGCGATCGTTGACGTTATTGTAAAGCACACGGTAATCAGGCCCTTTGGCCCATAACACCATGGCAACGACGATGGCAACCGCAGCTGCCGCAGCAATGAGCAGGGGTATTTTAGGATTAGCGCGCAAGCGGTTAAGTATCTCGCCAAACCCTTTCCCACCGGACGCAAAACCGGTTGTGGCGTTCATACTCGTTCTCTGCTTGGTTGTTGAGCGATAAATTTAACGTTGGTACGTAACAAAACAGCACTCCCTGATTGCGCAATCGATAAGACATGCACCTACTTTTGTCGGCATAGTATTATTTTCCGTAACGGTAAAAACGATGCTCCGATAAGGTGGCATTTTCCCCGTCTTTTACGCCTTTTAGGATAAAGCTGATATGGTAGCTTAGTGCACTGTGTTAATCGGGTGATTTTTGTGCGATGGGGAAGGCGATCCATCGCGTGATCATTTACGGTGTCATACGCGGGTGTAGCGTCTTGAGCGCACATGTCGTCGTGGTGCCGTTAGAAAAAGGTAGGCGATAATGTCAGTTCAAGGTATTGAGAGCGTTGTGCAGCAATTGCAGGCCACCGCGTTACAGGCTGGAAATTCCGCTATCGTGAAACCGACTATCGAGCCCGGTTTTGCCAGCGAACTCAAATCCGCATTGGATAACATCAGTGGTACGCAGCAAGCTGCGCGTGAGCAAGCGCAAAAATTTACCTTGGGTACGCCGGGCGTCGCTTTGAATGATGTGATGGTGGATTTGCAGAAATCTTCAATCAATATGCAAATGGGCATCCAGGTGCGTAATAAACTGGTTGCGGCTTACCAGGAAGTAATGAATATGTCGGTGTGATATCTCTAAATTTCGCATTCGCGCGATAAAAATGTCTTTTCGTCATTATTTGGCGTTGATAGATTTGTAACTCGCTTTTTTCTCAAAGGATAAGAGCGAGTTATTTACGTGAGACATAGGTATGAGTTGACATCGCTGTAGTAACTTATTCCATCAGTACTGGTGATGAAGTTACTCTATTCATGATTTCATTTGGTGGGTAGCTTTTATGTTCAACACACTCAAATAAATCCTACTTGTTGGCAACGACTTATTCTTCGTCTTATTATATCTCACAGTAAATGAGACATAATCGACGGTGTGACTATCGGCTCTCCACATCTCCAGGTAAAAAATTATTTCCTGCAAAGGAACCATACGTCTCATTGACACTTTTTTGTGCGACAGTGTTTTTCATCAACGAACTAAGCTCGTCCATACGTGAAAGTAACAGAGCTTTAACCTGTGACTCGTTTTCAATGATCTCACCAAGTACTTTCCGAAAGAGCAATTGCATTACACTATCAAGGTTGTCAGGAATTGGTGTTTTACTTAAATTTGTTACCTCTTGAATATAAGCAATCTCCTGCTCAACTAACTCTTCCCATTGCTTATTGGATGCTAAGCCAAGCATTTTTCGGCTAAGCATCTGAAGTTTTTGATAATCTTTTAGAAGCTGATGGAGATTGCTCATGATTATTTTCTCTGATCAGACTGACGATTAGGCTCAATTTGACACCATGCGTCAGCTATATTTTGCAAAAGAACTTCGACTTCCTCTATTGCATTTACATCATTGTGTAGATTAGCAATCATTAATCGTTGCGTCATATAGTCATACAGAGCAGACAGATTTTCTGCTAACTCACCACCTTTTTCCATATCTAATCCAGTTTTCAACCCATTGGTAATGATGTCAATGGCTTTAGATAAAGCCATACCTTTACCTTGGATATCTCCCTGTTGCAATAGTATGCGTGCTCGTACCATAGCACTACGAGCACCATTAAACAGCAGGACGATGAGTTGATGCGGACTGGCGCTCATTACCGCACTTTCCAAACCTACTTGAGCATAGGCTTGGCTGCCAGTTCTGCTATACATTAGTATTATCCTCTTTATGAGCTTTTATTAAGTGCAGCCAGCTGAGTAGTTAAATAACTACTGGTGCTATTCATTTGAGATACCAGCTTATCTAACTGTGTAAATTGGGTTTTATAACGGGTTATATTATCTTCAATACTCTGTTTGGTACGCTCTTCTGTTTTCTTCAATGTTTTTAGCGTTGCTGCAATACCTTCTTTAGCGATTTGAATCGTGCCTTTATCATCTCCGGATGTTTCTTTTAGCACGGAATCTAAATACGTATTGATCTGCGTGGCAAACCCCGTTGTTTTACCATCACCAACGAAAAATTCGGTTACAGGACCATTTTTTTCTTGTAATGATTTTTGTAATTTATCGCTATCAACTTCTAGTTTTCCACTAACAGGATTCTGTTTAATCCCCATTTCATTTAATGTACTGATACTCATTCCACTTTGTGCACTAGAAATTTGCATTTTTAAATTAGTTTGGATACCGCGTACTGTACCGTTACCCAGTAGGACTCCGTTACTCGGATCTGGGGTATCAGAATTAGGATCCGTAGCAGTAAATTTTGTCAAGTTGCCAATGGTTGTTTGCAGCGCATTGTAGGCATCGACCCATTCTTGCACGGCTTTCTTCATCGGAGCCGTATCGCTAGTAAGTGTTAATGTCTCTGGTGTATCAACGGCGCTTTCTGATTTCAAATTTAAAGTAACACCCTCAATCGCGTCATTGATCGTGTTACTTTGGCGAACTACTTCAATACTATTTAGTTTAATAATGGCATTTTCAGCAGCCGTCTGTTGCTTCATGCTATTTGTAGAACTGCCAGCTGAATAAGAGAGTTTTTGATTAAGCGTTTCATCACCACTGACACTGATTGTCATTTGTGAATTAGAACCTGTGCTCTTTGACGTAATGGTCAAATAAAAACTATTGTCATCAGCTTTAATGATGCTGGCACCCACATCACCATTCGCTTTGTTAATGGCATCACGGATGCCTTCTAAAGAGGTTTGCTCTTTTGTTAACTTGATTTCCAGCGGCTTGTCTTGACCATCTTGCTTAATGATCAAGGTTCGAGTTTCAGCATTATCACCCAGAGCCGTTTTGTTGCTGGTTTCTTTAGATGATATGAGAGAGTGGGCAGTAGCTAGATTCTGCACTTCAACGCTGTAGGTACCTGCGACGGCACTGCTAGAAGACGTAGCTGTGAAGGCCTTATTTTCACCACTGATGGCGGTTTTATTGATTTTATCTGCCTTTGTTAAGGCTTCATTAGCTGAGTCTAGCTTAGCAAGTGCAGTTTTCAACGTATCAAAAGCAGTATCACGATTGTTATACACTTTCTGTTGGTTGGTAACCGGTGTGATACGTGACTGTTCAAATGTAGTCAACTGGGTCAAGATATCGGTAAAGCCACTGGTGGAGCCTGTAAAACTGATACTAGCCATGATGATTCCTTTTATGGATGTCAAACGCCATGTAGTGCATATCGGCCATTATAAAAAAAAGTTTAGCATTAATGAAGAGAAAGGGGACTTAGTGCGCTTACACGTATGTTGAACAATGTTGCCCTGTCTTGATAGGAAAAAACTTCTTAAAAAAATTAAAGCTTTTTTCTAGCACGCCGATACAGGGTATGACGGTGATAAAGCCGTGGGCAAAGGCCCGAACTCTAAACCGACCCAAAACCGACTTGAATTGCAATAATAAGGAATATAATTATGGCAGTTATCAACACTAACAGCTTGTCGCTGGTAGCTCAAAACAACCTGAACAAATCTCAGTCTGCTCTGGGGACGGCTATTGAGCGTCTGTCTTCTGGCTTTCGTATCAACAGCGCGAAAGATGATGCTGCTGGCCAAGCTATCGCCAACCGCTTCACCGCAAACATTAAAGGCCTGACTCAGGCGGCACGTAACGCTAACGACGGTATCTCTGTTGCGCAAACCACTGAAGGTGCGTTGAACGAAATCAACAACAACCTGCAGCGTATTCGTGAATTGTCTGTACAGGCAGCGAATGGTTCTAACCAGGATGTTGACCTGGATTCTGTTCAGGCTGAAATTCAACAGCGTCTGGATGAAATTGATCGTGTTTCTTCGCAAACACAGTTCAACGGTGTGAAAGTACTGGCTAGCGATCAAGGGTTAAAAATCCAGGTTGGCGCTAACGATAGCGAAACTATTACTATCAACCTTCAAGAAATCAATAGTAAAACCTTGGGACTGGATGGGTTCTCTGTTTCGGCAGGTAAACCGAACCTGAGCAAAGCGGTTACAGAAATGGGGGATGGCTCAGGGGCTCCTACTACTGTTAATTTGAGCGCTGTAGCAACAAGTATTTCTACTGCTACGGGTAAGACAGTCAGTGCTAGCGATTTATCATTACATAATGTTCTTGATGCAAATGGTGCTCCTACCGCCAATTATGCCGTTAAATATGGTAATGATGTGTATGCGGTAGATGCTACAACTCCTGGGGCTGTTACTGCTATTGCGAATGATCTTACTGTCGTTGATGGTGATTTGACGGGTACGGTCACTGGACAACTGGTGAAAGTCGGTGCTGGTGGCGCAGGTTACGTCGAGTTTGGTGGGAAGAAATATGCAGGATCCCTGACGGACGGTACTTCAACGCCGATTACTGTCGGGACGACTGCTGAATTTACGGCATCGCCTACTGCTAGTCCTTTGGCTGCTTTAGATAAAGCCTTATCTCAGGTTGACTCCTTACGTAGCGATCTGGGTGCGATTCAGAACCGTTTTGAATCCACTGTGACTAACTTGAACAACACGGTCAATAACCTGACCTCAGCTCGTAGCCGTATTCAAGATGCAGACATCGCAACTGAAGTGTCTAACATGAGCAAAAACCAGATCCTGCAACAGGCGGGTACTTCTGTGTTGGCCCAGGCTAACCAGGTTCCGCAGACTGTGCTGTCTCTGCTGCGTTAATCGTTTGATTAATTTACTGCGTAAATTCTGGTTACGAATGTCTACGATCAAAAGTCAATGATGTTCGTAAAAAAAACCCTCGGTATCCATTCCGAGGGTTTTTTACTTAAGCGTAGATTTTACATCGAATGGATTTAGCCTTTATCGCCATCACATACCCCAAATAGCCCCCCTTTTACACCCCTATTCGCAGCATTGGACACTCTACGCAAACGCATA
>NZ_JAGFPF010000830.1:0-906 GCF_025962695.1 Candidatus Symbiopectobacterium sp. NZEC135
GTGCCGGTATCGATACTTCATTATTCCTGGCTGAAAATGGTACGTTCATACTACAACATCATTATCAAACCGATCGCCCTGGCAATCGCGTGTTTGCGACCTATGGTAAATGGGCGCGCACGGCGGATAAGCTGGTGCTCACCGATGTGCAAGGCGAAAAAAGCTATTTCAGACCGCTGGAAAATGGTCTGGAAATGCTCGATCGAGACGGTGCGCCAATCGTATCGTCCAACACCTATCGCCTGACGGCGACCCAAGCGCCGTTGCCGACCACACCGATGGCGATGCGTGGTTTGTACCGCTATATGGCCGATGCGGCGGTATTTGCTGATTGTTTTACCGGTGTCACCTACCCGGTGGTAAACAATATCGTGATGGAAAAACGTTACTTACAGGTGCGTAAATCCTCGGAGGACGCGGTGCTGCTTACCTTCAGCGCGCATTTTGCCGTTGTGCCTTCGATGGAAGAGGCGATGACGGTAAAAAGCCTGGTGCCCAGCAGCGCGCCATTTCAGATGAAAGCGCAAAACCACTGTAACGAATAACAACACCAAAGCGACGGGATAAAAAGCGGCCCTCCAGAGAAAGGCCGCTGTGGTCGTGACGCTATACCATCGCTTTCAGTTTATACAGCCATTCCAGAGCCTGACGCGGCGTTAACGTATCGGGATCCAACGCTTCCAGTGCTTCGACCGCCGGAGCAGGCTCTTCACTGGTTAACAGTGCCAGTTGCGCACCATCCACGTGGCTGGCAGAAGCGTGATTGGAAAGTGACTCCAACTCTTTAAGCTTTTGCCGCGCACGTTTAATCACTTCCTTGGGCACGCCCGCCAGTGCCGCAACGGCGAGGCCGTAGCTCTTGCTGGCGGCCCCCTCCTGAACGCTGTGCATAAACGCTATGGTGTC
>NZ_JAGFPF010000831.1:0-905 GCF_025962695.1 Candidatus Symbiopectobacterium sp. NZEC135
GTACCACCGTATATTGATGGCTTAAAAGCCAGCGTGCCTGAATGGTTTACCTGGCCGCAGGAGAAACGTAATGCCGAGGCCAAGCGACTATTGCGTGAAGCAGGGTATTCGCCCGAAAAGCCGTTGACGCTGACGCTGCTTTATAATACTTCCGATCTGCACAGGAAAATGGCGATTGCCGCCGCGTCGCTCTGGAAGCAAAATATCGGCGTGAATGTGAAATTGGAAAATCAGGAATGGAAAACGTTTCTCAGCACGCGCCATCAAGGGAATTATGATCTGGCGCGCGCCGGGTGGTGTGCGGATTATAATGAGCCGTCGTCATTTTTGAACAGCATGTTATCGGACAGCAGCTCAAATACCTCACATTACAAAAGCGCGGCGTTTGATGCGTTTATGGTGAAATCACTGCAAGTGACCAATGACGAAGCGCGCACGGCCGTGTATCAACAGGCCGAAACGCAATTGGATCGCGATGCGGTGACGATACCGATATTTTATTACGCCAATACCCGGTTGGTGAAACCGTATGTCGGCGGCCTGACCGGAAACGATCCGCTCGACAATATTCATGTGAAAGATCTTTATATTTTGCAACATTAACGCCGTCCCTGAATGTGCTTCGCTGCTCTCTTGCCGAAAAAAATCCTCGGTGAAGAGGGGGCGAGCACAGTAACAGGTGCCATGCCTTTATAGGTAGAACCATGCTGAAATTTATACTGCGTCGTTGTCTGGAAGCGATACCGACGCTGTTTGTATTGATTACGATCTCGTTCTTTATGATGCGGCTAGCGCCGGGAAGTCCTTTTACTGGCGAACGCAATTTGCCCCCGGAAGTGATGGCAAATATTGAGGCCAAATACCATCTCAACGATCCGGTATTGAAGCAATATGGTAATTACCTG
>NZ_JAGFPF010000832.1:0-904 GCF_025962695.1 Candidatus Symbiopectobacterium sp. NZEC135
ATGTCTCGCACAGTATAAACGTCCTGCCGCAGAAATTATCACCGGAAAACCATATCGCAATCCTCTCGCAATCCCCCTTGCCGAAAGGGTCGATCGACCGTTATATTATTAAGTATATAACGGTAATGAGTGGAGAACATCGTGGCAAACCCCTTTGGCGATGGCGTTATGGACGGGCTTAAAGCCCAAACGCCCCAGCCATTATGCGAAATTCAGCATCATGGTATCGAATATCGACGCGGTTATATCTGTGGATACGCGTATAACCTGGCGGAAGCGGTGGGCGATCGGCAAAAAGCCGCGTTTGAGGCGGGCCTGCTGTCGCGGCGCTATGGGCTGGAGCGTGACCGTATCGCTGAGTTTTTTAGTGAATACGGCAACCCACAAACCGTGGTCTACTTTTATGCCGGTTATGATACGCCGGGAGGGAATGAGGCAGTACGTATGGCACGTTAAACACAATACCGCTCTCTTCACGCTGCCCGCTACATCGCAGTGAAACATCTGCGCAGTACCCCATGCTGACGTGTGCAATACGCGCGGTTTTCACATGCTCAGGGAATTTTCCCCGGTTCATTGATTTTTGCCCTTTCTGGCCTCATGTTAATTAATAATTCGCCCTTTTTTGCCAGCGCCGCCGTTCGCGCGATGGCCCTTGCCGCTGGCTGACACATAACGATAGGACCGTGATATGACGAATCCATTATTGACCCCGTTCGTGCTGCCCCCGTTTTCCGCCATCAACGTCGATGACATCGTCCCCGCCATTCAGTCCGTTCTGGCGGACTGTCGCAATGAGATTGAGCGTGTGGTCGCGCAGGGCACGCCGTTCACCTGGGAAAATCTGTGTCAACCGTTGGCAGAAAGCGACAATCGTTTGGGCCGTGTGTTTTCCCCTATTAGC
>NZ_JAGFPF010000833.1:0-904 GCF_025962695.1 Candidatus Symbiopectobacterium sp. NZEC135
CAGCGATTGAGCGTCGTCCGCGCCGCGAATTCCGCGATCGTGACGAGCGTAATGATCGTAATGACCGTGGCGATCGTCGCCCCGGTAATGATGGCGATCGTCCGCAGCGTCGTGAGCGCCGTGATGTGGGTGAGATGCAACTGTATCGCATCGAAGTGGGTCGTGATGACGGCGTTGAAGTTCGCCATATCGTCGGTGCTATTGCCAACGAAGGGGATATCAGCAGCCGCTACATCGGCAACATCAAGCTGTTCGCATCGCATTCAACCATCGAATTGCCGAAGGGGATGCCGGGCGATCTGCTGACGCACTTTACCCGCACACGCATCCTGAACAAGCCGATGAACATGCAACTGATCGGTGATGCACAGCCGTTCGAACGTCGTGAACGCAGCGACAGCCGTGGCGCACCGCGTTCTGGCGCTGGTGCTGGTGCTGGCGATCGTCGTGAAGGTGGACGTCGTTCATTCGGTGGGCAGGGTGATGCTCGCCGTGAAGGTCAGGGCGAACGTCGCGAACGCAATTTCAACCGCGACGGCCAACGCAGTGAAGGTCAACGCGCTCCGCGCCGCCGTCCTGCGGATGTTGGTCAATAAAAAGCACATTGAGTAATCGGTGTATTGGCTTATCTTTGGGGCGAAGTTCAACACTTCGCTTCAAATAATAAAATAGTGCCTTACATAACTTTTACCCTTGTTTTATTTTTGGTATAAAAAGCGGCCCGCCGATAATGGGGGGCCGCTTTTTTTTTGACTCACCGGCTGAACTTAATTTTATATTAAGGTCTTAAACGGATAGTACTGCTCTTCGGTGTTGATTATTGCAGTGCCGGACGAGAGGTAATCAAAAAATAGACCTCATTAAAGTAGTGCTATTTGGCGCTGCATAAAAAATAACAACGTTG
>NZ_JAGFPF010000835.1:0-903 GCF_025962695.1 Candidatus Symbiopectobacterium sp. NZEC135
CGGGAAAAAGTGCGGCACTCATGGTGGAAATGAACTCCTGCAAACCTGCTGTATTACGAGCCAATATAACACGATGCCGGAATTCGCCGTTAAGGTAATGAGGAATAAGAATATTACCAAAATGACATTATCTTCGTGTCAATCAAAGATTGCACAATGCGACAAATTGTCGCATATTATCGAAGCACGTTGATTCAGCGTTAGCGCTACATATTTCGACGTGGTGCACATTCCAAAGAGGTACGCACATATGGCAACAAGCATTCGTTTAGACGAAGACTTTGTGAGTGATGTAAAGGTTTATGCTGATGCGGCAAGTCGCAGCGTGCCGAAGCAGATAGAGCACTGGGCCAAAATTGGTCGCATCGCGGAAGATAATCCCGATCTGCCCTATAGTTTCATCAGTGAAACCTTACTGGCGCAAAGTGAAGTCAGAAACCATAAGGTTACGCGTTATGCCAGAAGGACGAAAAAATAAGGACGTTGAGGTTTATCAAAGTCGCCGGTTCGAAAAGGCGCTGAATAAACTGCCTGAAGCGCAGTTGAAAGTGGTTGAAGATGAGGTAGATAAAATCATCGAAGACCCTACGATTGGCGTGCAGAAAAAAGGCGATTTGCATTTTCTCTGGGTGCATAAATTTCCGCTTAATAGGCAGCAAGCACTTCTGGGGTACAGTTGGGTTGAAGATAAGCTCGAACTGTATCTCTTAAGCATCAGTTCTCATGAAAATTTCTATCAGGATCAGAAAAAACACCGAAAAATTGATCTGAAATTACTCGGTTGATCTGCATTTCTCGCCTCCATGTCACTCTTCATTTCGCTCCGACACGATGCTAGTATTTGGCAATCAAGACGCATGGACGTTTAAACGGCTAAATTCCATTGACGTCTAACCTATAACA
>NZ_JAGFPF010000834.1:0-903 GCF_025962695.1 Candidatus Symbiopectobacterium sp. NZEC135
GACGAATACGTGATAACAGACTGAAGCCAGGGTTTATCATTGTTTTTATCCTCAGCGCCATGAAACAAAGAGGGGAATATCCATCCATGGGTATTTAATGGTCTGAAAGCTCCACGGCAATTGGTCGAGTAGCATGTCAAAGGTGCCAGGGATGATATTTAGCTGCCAATGTTGGGGGGTGAAGGTGAGCACGCCTTCACGTTGAATGAAAGTGGATTGCAGCCCGCTGATGGAGGTTTTTCCCAGAACTCGCCAGTGGGCAATGATGGCCGTAAGCAAACCTTCGATGAGCGTTTCGGCCCCTGCCGGTAATGCAACCTGCTGAGGAATGGCCGTAGAGGGCGCAACGCCGCAGAGTACTTTGTTCAGCAACAGTTGATATTCTGGCGCGCTGTTGGTGCTATTCGTCATCCATTGCAGGCAGAACAGCGCTTGCAGTTGTGCCTGGGTATCAACAAAGTTGCGCCCGTCGGTCAGCGCGAGCCGCTGAAATAACATTGGGATATAGGCTGAGGCGATAACTAATCCCGCATTGTGAATGATGACGGGTTCAGCCACTGCTTCTGCGTTATTCTGCGGTTTTTCCCATGAGATCTCCGCGTTTTTCTTCACGTCCTTATCTGTCATATCAATGGCCTCAATAAGTTGTTTAATTTCCGGTTGCTGGAGATTCAGGTGTGCCGCCCACGGTGTTTTTCCCGATGGACTTTGTTCGCACTGGCTTGCGATCTGTACTAACGTTTTTTGCTGTGACGTAGAGGATATGAGCGACAGTAACCGCCCAATCAGCGCGGCAACCGACGTATCGTCAGATGCTTTGTCCTGATGCGCGTGAGCACGCCATAATTGATTTAACTCGATGAGAACAGCATGCATGAACGGGGTGCCGGTCATGGTGATCCC
>NZ_JAGFPF010000836.1:0-900 GCF_025962695.1 Candidatus Symbiopectobacterium sp. NZEC135
TGCTCCTCAGGATGTTCAGGCCACGCTGGCGGAGCTGACTGCGGTCAGCATTGCCGATCAGGTGCTGTTAACAGGCGGCTGTGAGCGTGTGCTGGTGTGCGGCGGCGGGGCGCGCAATCCCCTGCTGATGGCGCGTCTGTCTGCGCTGTTGCCCGGCATTGAGGTCAACACCACCGATGAGTTCGGCGTGAACGGCGATGATATGGAAGCGCTGGCTTTTGCCTGGCTTGCGGCGCGCACGCTGTCTGGCTTGCCCGGTAACCTGCCGTCAGTGACCGGTGCCAGCAAAGCGAGCGTATTGGGGGCCATTTTTCCCGTTCTGAACGACTAATCAGATTTTGCTGAGAGGTTGTTGTAAAACCCGTTGTTACACTGTTGTTATCTGTGACTCGACAGGCTGTTTCGTGGTCATGTGGCGATAACCTTTAGACAGGTAACAACGGGAAAATAACAATGAAAATCATGCTATCGGGCCGCGCAGCTGTGCTGTTAGGGCTTATGATACTGTCCGGCTGTAGCGGTTTTAACCGGCCAGCACCGGTAAAAACGCTGCATTATCAGTGTGGCACCCTGCCACTCACCGTGACGCTGAAACAGGATGTCCAGCCAGAGGAAGTGCATTTCTTGCTGGATGGCGAGCGCCTGCAACTTCCGCAGGTGATTTCTGCTTCGGGCACCAAATACAGCAATAACCGCTATACCTTCTGGAGCAAAGGGGATCGCGCCTTTATCGAGCGCAATGGGCACATCATTGCGGACGACTGCCTGCTACAGAATGAGCCTTAACGCGACGCGTTACATTGAGATTTTCCCGCTGTGGGCGCAGAATGGAACGATGATTTTCGTCCCGATACACCACAGCAGGATGTTATGACACAGGACAACACTTCACCTCCCTCC
>NZ_JAGFPF010000838.1:0-899 GCF_025962695.1 Candidatus Symbiopectobacterium sp. NZEC135
CTGACCGACTACGGTTTTCATGTGGTGATCGCCCCAAGCTTTGCGGATATTTTCTACGGTAACGCGTTTAACAACCAACTGCTGCCGGTAAAACTGAGTGACGCTGATATCGACGACCTGTTCAAACTGGTCGACGGCACACAGGGCATTACCTTTACCGTCGATCTGGAAGCGCAGACGGTCGATGCCGGTGGGAAAAAATACCCGTTCGAGATCGACAGCTTCCGCCGTCACTGCATGATCAACGGGCTGGACAGCATCGGCTTGACGTTGCAACACGAAGACGCCATTGCGCGCTACGAACAGCAGCAACCGGCATTTTTGCGTTAAATCACAAGGCACCGCGCTGCGGTGCCTTCTTTTTCACAAGCCTAAACCTTCGCCAAAAGCCTCCCTCAACGCCTCCACAAAACAGCGAATCTTGACCGTTTGCCGCCGTGCCGCAGGCACCAGCACATGCATCGGGCGGGCGGGGCCTTGATACTCCGGCAGCACCTGCACCAAACGTCCGGCCTCAATCTCTTTGTCTAACACATCGGCAGGACCCAGGGTGACGCCATAGCCCTCGATTGCCGCATGCAGCAGCGCTTTCCAGTCATTGGCGCGAAATCGCCCGGTTGGCCGGACTTCTTCGCTCTGCCCTTCACGCTGGAACAGCCAGCGACACGGCACGGTGGGCGTCCATTCGCCATACACCAGACAAGCGTGATGCGCCAAATCACTGGGTTTTTCAGGGAAACCTTCGCGCGCCACATAGGTAGGTGAGGCGCAGGCAATCAGCCGATAGGGCCTTAGCGGCCAGGCGATCAACGAGCTGTCGGCCAGTTCACCGATGCGTACGATCACTTCAAAACCCTCCTCAATCGGATCGACCATCCGATCGTTAAGCGTCAGCTCGA
>NZ_JAGFPF010000837.1:0-899 GCF_025962695.1 Candidatus Symbiopectobacterium sp. NZEC135
GGGAAAAGCAGGCGTATCTCGATCTGATCGCCCAGTTGGATGACGAAGGGTTTGATGACTTCACCCGCGTGCGTGAATTGCTGGGGCTGGCAACCGGCAAGGATAACGGCTGGCTGACGCTGCGCATCGGCGAATTAAAATCCATGTTGGCACTGGCAGGCGGCGATCTGGAACAGGCATTAATCTGGGCGGAATGGACGCAGGACTTTAATGGCTCGGTCTTTAGTCCAGTGCGTAGCAACTACTACCGCTGTTTGCAGACGCTGTTGACGCTGGCATTGGACGAGGCGCGTGAGCCATCGCAGTATTACGATGCGTTTGTGAAAATGTACGGCAGCGACACCCTCGAAGCAGCGGGTGCGGCTATTGCCGGTGAGCAGAGCTTCTACGGACTGTTTGACGTCGATGACACCTTCGCCACCTTGCCCGCGCACCAATCGCTGCTGGCAGCGTACGAGAAACTGCAAGCCGCGAAGCGTCGTTTCTGGGGCTAATGCCGTATCGCCCATCCTCCCCGGTTAGCGCCGGGGAGCCTTCACCCTTCTCAAGCTCAGACGCAATACCTGCCTTTTTTCGATCAATTTTCCCGCAGTACGGAAGATTTCATCATCGCATTATCTTATCGCTACGCAATCTGAATAATCCGGCATTTCGCAAAAAATGAAGAATAATGTACTTATTGTTATTAAATGGTGAATTTTTAATTAATTTGCAGCAACCATGAACACCGAAATGATACAAAAACGCATTTCATTTAACTCTTTTTCACGCTATTCTACCCCCTGCGTTCAACTCTTTTTATAATTTTTAAAATATTTTTTTATTATATATTTCAATTAGTTGACTGTTATTTGGTGCACTTACCCCAAGGGTTTCACCCTGCTAAATTTTCAGGATAT
>NZ_JAGFPF010000839.1:0-898 GCF_025962695.1 Candidatus Symbiopectobacterium sp. NZEC135
CGCAGTACCATCGATTGGAAGCCTTTGGCGGCTTGGAAATGTTGCAGGCACGCTATTATCGCCAACGCTTTTCCCGCCATGTGCATGACACCTTTTGTGTCGGTGTGATTGAAGAAGGCGCTCAGCGTTTTTATCGCACCGGCGGTGAGCACGTTGCGCCACAGGGCGACATCATTTTGGTCAATGCGGATGATGTTCATACCGGATGCTCGGCCCGTGAAAATGGCTGGGCCTATCGCGCTATCTACCCACATCCGGATCTGTTTCGCGCTATCTCCCACGATCTCCATCAGTCCGACGGGACGGTGCCATGGTTTCCTGACGCAGTGCTGCACGATCCGGGTCTGGCGCAGCAGTTACAGATGGCGTTTCGCCTGTTGGCGCAACCGGGTAACACGCTGTTAAAAGAGACGCTGCTGTTCTCATCGCTGAGTTGGTTGATGCTGCGTTACAGCAAAACCCGCCGCCCGCCGCGCCCGCTGCCTTTTTCCGAGCAGCGTGTGCTACAGACCAAAATGCTGCTGGATGATACGCCCGAGCAAGAGTGGTCGCTGACCACGTTGGCAGCGATGGCGGAGCTGAGTCCGTGGCACTATTTACGTCAATTTAAGGCGCTGGTGGGCATTCCTCCGCATGCCTACCAGGTGCAGGCGCGGTTGCGCAAGGCGAAGACGCTGATGCTGCATGGGCATACGCTTGCAGCGGTATCGTCGCAGTGCGGTTTCTCCGACCAGAGCCACTTCACCCGTCATTTTAAAAATGCCTTTGGCGCCACGCCCGGCAGTTTTATTCAAAGCATTGTCTGGGATCAGACGGCGCGAGAACCGCTGTTAGGTTAATCAACCGCGTTAAAACGGCTGGGTTTGACAGCAATCTTGTTCAATACGCTGTCCCTGAC
>NZ_JAGFPF010000083.1:0-11486 GCF_025962695.1 Candidatus Symbiopectobacterium sp. NZEC135
CAAACTGTATACTGATGCAGAAACAGGCGACTTTTCAACGCTGGCACAAACGGCGCATCGACTTAAAGGTGTGTTTGCCATGCTAAATCTGCACCCTGGCAAACAATTGTGTGAACAACTTGAGCGGCATATTACCGAACAGGCGAGTGAAGAAGTCAAACACGATATTGATGAGATCGACGAACTGGTCCGTGTATTATTGCAGCCTAATGGCCAACAAGACGAGTAAATAAAACGATGAGTAATTTAAACGTAATTATCGCTGACGACCATCCGATTGTCCTTTTTGGCATTAAAAAATCGCTTGAACAAATTGAGTGGGTTAACGTGGTGGGTGAATTTGAAGACTCAACATCACTGATCAATCACCTGCCGAAACTGGATGCCAACGTTTTAATTACCGATTTATCCATGCCCGGTGATAAATACGGTGATGGCATTACGCTTATCAAATACATCAAACGCCATTTTCCCCATCTGGCGATCATTGTACTGACCATGAATAACAACCCCGCCATTTTAAGCGCGGTGTTGGATCTTGATATCGAAGGCATTGTATTGAAGCAAGGGGCACCGACCGATTTGCCCAAAGCGCTGGCGGCCTTGCAAAAGGGCAAGAAATTCACCCCAGATAGCGTTGCCAAGGTGCTGGAAAAAATCAGCGCCAGCGGTTACGGCGACAAACGCCTGTCACCGAAAGAGAGCGAAGTGCTGCGCCTGTTTGCAGAAGGCTTTCTGGTGACGGAAATTGCCAAAAAGCTGAACCGCAGCATTAAAACCATCAGCAGCCAGAAAAAATCTGCCATGACCAAGCTGGGTGTTGATAACGATATTGCCTTGCTGAAATACCTCTCCTCCATCAACGGTGCCGAACCGGGAGAAAGTGCGTAAACACTGACATCTCCCGTTCGCACTGTCTCCCCGTCGTTCCTGTTGACGCAGGAACGACGAACACTACCGTTGACGAACACTACAGTTAACGCACTTACGTTGCACTACCCCGCTGTTCACGCACTTGCTCGCTGTACTGCGACAAACACTGTTGCAGCACATCCAGCGTAACCGGTTTCGATAAACAGTTATCCATCCCCGCTGCCAGACAGCGTTGTCGTTCTTCCGCAAGCGCGTTGGCGGTGACGCCAATCACCGGCGCTTCCCAGTGCTGCGCGCGCAGGGTACGCGTCAGCGTATAGCCATCCATATTCGGCATGTTGACATCGGTCAGCACGATATCAGCCGTTTGCTTTGCCAATGTGCTCAGCGCATCCACACCGTCGTTAGCGGTAATCACCTGATAGCCCAGCGATCCGAGCTGATCGGCGAGCAAACGACGGTTGATCGGATGATCGTCCACCACCAGAATCAATATGTCGCTATTGTCCACCAGGTTATAGTGCGCTTGGGCGCGTGTACCCGGCACGGCTGAGGTTTCCTCTTCCCCGTCTTTATTGCGGCACAGACGTTCCAGCAGCGCGGGCAAATCTGGCAATCCGGCGGTGCTTATTACCCAGCGCCCAGCCTCACTCTCTTGTGCGCTACCAATGTGCACGTGATTAAACAACACACTCCAGCGCGAAAGCGACGGCGTAGCCTGCGGATAATCGCTGATAACGATGTCGTCTTCCTGCACGACCTGATCAGAATAACGGGCAGCAGAGAGACCGTATTGATGCAGCAAGCTGAGCGCATTGTGCTCAAGACTGGCATTACGCATCCGCAGCCAGCAGGTTTTCTGCCTGAGCGCATCGCTGACCGTCGGCGTTTCATAACGTGCCTGATAGAGCGGGATACGAATACCGAACTGACTGCCCAGTCCGGGTTCCGATATCAGCGACATATCGCCATCCATCAGGTTCACCAGTTTTTCACAGATAGCCAACCCCAACCCGGTGCCCTGAAAATGGCGCTGAACACCGCTGCCTGCCTGGAAAAAAGGATCGAACAGCTTGAGCGCTTCGCGGGGATTGATCCCCACGCCAGTATCCCGTACCCAAAATTCGAGATAGCCGTCAGTGCAACTCACCTGAAAGATAATGCAGCCGGTATCGGTAAATTTAATCGCATTGCTCACCAGATTCGAGAGCACCTGCTGCAAGCGCACCGGATCGCCGGACAAGGTTGCTGGTACCGAGGGATCGATAAAGCAGTAGAGCGTCAGATTTTTTCGTACCACCAGCGGCAGATAGTTGCTGGTGATGTGACTGACCACTTCCTGCGGGGTAAAAATAGCCGGTTCGATTTTAAGCTGTTCCGACTCTATCTTGGAAAAATCGAGAATATCGCTGATGATTTTGAGCAGCAGTGCCGAAGAGTTCTGCATCGCCGCCGCCAATCGATTCGCATCTTTCGACAGGCTTTTGGTACGGAGCAAATCCAGATTACCGATAATCCCGTACAGCGGCGTGCGCAGTTCATGGCTGACGGTAGCCAAAAACATCGATTTCGACTGGCTCGCCTGTTCAGCGGCATTGGCCATTTCTTGCAGAGACTCTTCCATCTTCACCCGCGCGCTCACATCGGAGAGCACGCAAATCGCCACATTTTCATTGCGATAACGCGAATGGACGAAACTGATTTGCAGGTGATGGTTCCGGCTGGTGAGCACATCGACATATTTTGATTGCTGTTCACAGATAATGCGCGTGATCTTGAGCCGGTCTTCATGGGTTAACAAATTCAGGTAGTTATGCGCCAGTTCGTTGCTAAGCAGGTTAGTGCCGTCGCTGATGCGTAAAATACAGATGCCTACCGGCGCAGAGGCCACGATTTTACGGTTAAACTGTTCGTTCTCTTCCAGTTGAAAGGCGTTAATCTGCGCGGGCATAAACATCTTGCGTTCGAACGTCCAGGCGAGAATAAACAGCACCAGCGCAGAAAGCAGGTTTAACAACACGATGTTGATAATCAGCGAGTTTAACTGCGAGAGCAGCACGCTGAACGGCATGAAATAGACGATATTAAAGGTGGTTGGCGGTAAGGCTTTCTTCAGAATAATTTCGTCGTAACCGTCCACATAACCAAAATAGGTGCGATCGTTCGGGTAACTGGACGTTATCGAGCCATTGCGCTCTTTATCGGTAAATTGCAGCAGCGGCTGATTGAACTGATCGAGCAATTTGGCTCCGACCGTAAATTTGCCTGCGGCAACAAAATCATCCAGGCGGATGGTTTGCTCGATACCCATCAGGGTTTCCAGACGATCCCCTTTATAAATCGGGGTGATGGCATACAGATAGCCAATATCGGGATCGGAGGCCGGGGTTATCCAATACACCGTTTCATCGCGCCATTCCCCCTGCGTCGCATGCCTTTTATCGGCAAAACGTTCTTGCAGGTTCTGCAACAAATTATCGCGATCCAGCGCCTGATTACGGATACCGAAATCCATCATGCACTGCCAGGCACCATCGACAAAAAATACCCGGTTCAGATCGTACACCGTAGAGAAGTTATCCTGCCAATCGGTAAAAAAAGCGCTGACGGCATCTAACTGCCCTTTTTGGGTCTGATAGATCGCCTGACAGTCTGCACCTGCGGCTAAGGGATAGAGCGAAAGCAGCGGTGTGCGCAGGGTATTGGCAGCAGGCGGCGTGGCGTGCGCGGGTGCCATATTAACATGGCTGACGGCCACATAGCGTAATTCCCGCACAATATCCGTGGTGCGACGAATATACTCCTGCGACTGATCGTAGCTCTGGTTATATTCCAGACGTAACTCAGCTTCTTTATCGTTAAGTACCTTGCTGAAATAGAAGATGGAAATCAGCGCCCCCAGCATCCATAACATCATCGCCAGCACCCTGAACAGGTAGCGGGAAATTTTCAGCGTCGTGTGAAATGAAGCGAGGTATTTCAAAGTTATTCCATCAAGTCGGTAAACGGTTGCAGGGGAAAGGCTTGTCGATACAGTACCGAGAGCGCATAAAAAAAGCCAGCATCTGAGGTGCTGGCTTTGGTTTCACCGGTGTAGCGCGCGATTATTCGTCGTCAGCCACATCGTCGTCGGTTTCGGCATCATCAATGCCGTCTTCTTCTTCGGCGACTTCACCCGGCGCGGTTGCCACGCTGTCGAGCTCTTCATCTTCAACTGGCTCAGCAACACGTTGCAGCCCTACCACGTTTTCATCTTCCGCGGTGCGGATAAGCGTCACGCCTTGGGTGTTACGGCCTACGATGCTGACCTCAGAGACGCGGGTGCGCACCAGCGTACCGGCATCGGTGATCATCATGATCTGATCCAGCTCATCAACCTGCACCGCACCGACAACCTTACCGTTACGCTCGCTCACTTTGATAGAGATAACGCCTTTGGTCGCACGGGATTTGGTCGGGTATTCACTCACTGCAGTACGCTTACCGAAGCCGTTTTGCGTGACGGTAAGGATATCACCTTCACCGCGCGGCACGATCAGAGACACGACGCGATCGTCGCCCTGAAGGTTGATACCGCGCACACCGGTAGCGGTACGCCCCATCGCACGCACAGCCGCTTCGGAGAAACGCACCACCTTGCCTTCGGCAGAGAACAGCATCACTTCGTTCTCACCGTCAGTCAAATCAGCACCGATCAGCTCATCACCCTCATTGAGGTTAACGGCGATAATCCCTTTCGAACGTGGATTGCTAAACTCGGTCAGCGCCGTTTTCTTCACCGTACCGCTGGCGGTCGCCATAAACACGTTTTGGCCTTCTTCGTATTCACGCACTGGCAGAATGGCAGTAATGCGCTCTTCCGGCTCCAACGGCAACAGGTTGACGATCGGACGCCCACGCGCACCGCGGCTCGCTTCTGGCAGTTGATACACCTTCAGCCAGTAGAGGCGGCCACGGCTGGAGAAACAGAGGATAGTGTCATGGGTGTTAGCCACCAGCAGACGGTCGATAAAATCTTCTTCCTTGATGCGTGCCGCTGACTTGCCTTTGCCCCCACGACGCTGCGCCTCATAGTCGCTCAGCGGCTGGTATTTGACATAGCCCTGATGGGAAAGCGTAACCACCACATCTTCCTGATTGATCAGGTCTTCGATATTGATGTCAGCACTGTTAGCGGTGATTTCAGTACGGCGTTCGTCACTGTACTGTGCCTTGATGGCTTCCAGCTCTTCACGGATGACTTCCATCAAACGCTCAGGGCTGGTCAGAATGCGCAGCAGTTCAGCGATCTGCAACAGCAACTCTTTGTATTCATCCAGCAGCTTTTCATGTTCCAGACCGGTCAGTTTTTGCAACCGCAGATCCAGAATCGCCTGAGCCTGCTGCTCGGTCAGGTGGTATTTACCGTCGCGGATCCCGAATTCCGGCTCCAGCCAGTCAGGGCGCGCAGCATCATTACCCGCTCGCTCCAGCATCGCCGCAACGTTGCCCAGATCCCAGGCACGCGCAATCAATGCCGCCTTGGCTTCTGCCGGCGTTGGTGCATTACGAATCGCTTCAATAATCGGATCGATATTTGCCAGCGCAACCGCCAGGCCTTCTAAAATATGGGCACGCTCACGCGCTTTGCGCAGTTCAAAAATGGTTCTGCGCGTCACCACTTCACGACGGTGACGAACAAAGGCAACCAGAATGTCCTTAAGCGGCATGATCTTCGGCTGGCCCTGATGCAATGCCACCATGTTGATGCCGAACGAAACCTGAAGCTGAGTCAGCGAGTAGAGGTTATTCAGTACCACTTCACCCACCGCATCGCGTTTGATCTCAATCACGATACGCATGCCGTCTTTATCAGACTCATCGCGCAATGCGCTGATGCCTTCGACGCGTTTCTCTTTCACCAACTCGGCGATTTTTTCAATCAGACGCGCTTTGTTCACCTGATAGGGAATTTCGTGCACGATGATGGTCTCACGACCATTTTTGTCGTCCACTTCCACTTCGGCGCGTGCGCGGATGTAAATTTTGCCGCGCCCGGTGCGGTATGCTTCTTCAATGCCGCGTCTGCCGTTGATGATCGCGGCGGTCGGGAAATCCGGCCCTTTGATATGCGCCATCAACCCTTCCAGGCTGATGTTTTCATCTTCGATATACGCCAGGCAACCGTCGATCACTTCCGTCAGGTTATGGGGCGGAATGTTGGTCGCCATCCCCACGGCGATACCGGAAGAACCGTTCACCAACAGGTTAGGAATACGTGTCGGCATCACATCGGGGATCTGTTCTGTGCCGTCGTAGTTAGGCACAAAATCGACGGTCTCTTTTTCCAGATCCGACAGCAGTTCGTGGGCGATTTTCGACATGCGAATTTCGGTATAACGCATGGCTGCCGCTGAGTCGCCGTCTATCGACCCGAAGTTACCCTGACCATCTACCAGCATGTAGCGCAGGGAGAAAGGCTGCGCCATGCGCACGATAGTTTCATACACGGCGGAATCACCGTGCGGGTGGTATTTACCGATAACGTCGCCGACCACACGGGCCGATTTTTTATAGGGTTTGTTCCAGTCATTTCCCAGCACGCTCATCGCGTACAGCACGCGTCGGTGCACGGGTTTTAAGCCGTCACGAACATCAGGCAAGGCACGCCCGACAATAACGGACATGGCATAGTCCAGATAGGAGTTTTTCAACTCATCTTCGATATTGACCGGTGTTATTTCTCTGGCAAGGTCGCTCATGGAGCCGCTATCCCTCTATTAATGCATCAACCCGAGTTCAAAAGGTGGAAAATGATAGCACAAAACCCACCTGACAGGGAAAATACGCGCACCCGTAATGACGCTTTTCTTTCATTCACCGCCTTTTGCATCGCCCAGACCAAAAGGAGAATCGCTACTACATCCTGCCTACACCCGATATACTCACCGCAGATGAGAATAACAAAAGGTTGTATACCGCATGAACGCAGAAACACAGACGCAGAATGTCGATCATGATGAAATCGCCAAGTTTGAAGCCGTCGCTTCCCGCTGGTGGGATTTGGAAGGTGAATTCAAACCGCTGCACCGCATCAACCCGCTGCGACTTGACTACATCGCGCGCCGCGCCGATGGGCTGTTTGGCAAGCAGGTGCTAGATGTCGGGTGTGGCGGCGGCATTCTGGCGGAGAGCATGGCGCGCGAAGGTGCAGAGGTTACCGGATTAGACATGGGGGCTGAACCGTTGCAGGTTGCCCGACTGCACGCGCTGGAGAGCGGCGTCAGCGTGCAGTATGTGCAGGAAACCGTGGAGTCTCACGCCGCGGCGCACGCCGGGCACTATGACGCGGTGACCTGTATGGAGATGTTGGAACATGTGCCAGATCCGCAATCGGTAGTACGCGCCTGTGCCGCCTTGGTCAAACCCGGCGGACACGTGTTCTTCTCTACCATCAACCGCAATGCAAAAGCCTGGTTATTGATGATTTTCGGCGCTGAATACGTGCTGAAAATGGTGCCGAAAGGCACCCATGACGCGAAGAAATTTATTCGCCCGGCGGAGTTATTGCATTGGGTGGACGAGACCCCGCTGGCGGAACAGCACATTACCGGTCTGCACTATAACCCGCTGCGCGATCGTTTCACGCTCGGCCCTAATGTGGACGTAAACTATATGCTGCATACGCAGCGCGGCGCTGAATAAGTCAGCGTTGGCTGGCTTTATCGCTTGCCTTTGCAACGCCGATTGGTGATATCGTCGCCAATCGGCCATTCCCTCGACTGTCATAACCTTAGACGCTGATCAAATTAAGAATTTTCTGTACGCAGAAAAAAGCGGCAATCGATCAATTTTTTATTTTTTTATCCCCATCCATTGACAAAAGTTAAGGCCGCAACGCTACAGGCATTTAGCCAGTGTGTAACAATTCCTCCCCATGTTATCCACAATTTCGGTGTGTTTTGTTCACTTGCAATAGCCGAAGATTCTCACTATCTTGTTATCATTCAAAACCAAAACCCCTATATGTAGTGTTTACCCCACACACCGCAGCACTAGACTGTCGTGTGCGTTTTCGATCGGGAAAACGCTACTACATTGGGAAAAACGGATAGGTACTACACCACATGAACCAGAGCCTGCTAGTAACCAAACGCGATGGCAGCAAAGAACGCATCAATCTGGACAAGATTCACCGGGTGATTACCTGGGCAGCAGAAGGCCTGCACAATGTGTCAGTGTCCCAAGTCGAACTGCGCTCCCACATTCAGTTTTATGACGGCATCAAGACCGCCGACATTCATGAAACCATTATTAAAGCTGCCGCCGATCTGATTTCACGTAACAGCCCGGACTACCAATATCTGGCTGCACGTTTAGCCATTTTCCACTTGCGTAAGAAAGCCTACGGCCAGTTTGAACCACCGACGTTGTTCAATCACGTCACCAAAATGGTGGAACTGGGCAAATACGATACCCATTTGTTGCAGGACTACACGCCAGAAGAGTTCGCTCAGATGGACGCTTTCATCGATCACTGGCGCGACATGACCTTCTCTTACGCTGCGGTCAAGCAGTTGGAAGGGAAATATCTGGTGCAAAACCGCGTCACCGGTGACATCTACGAAAGCGCCCAGTTCCTGTATGTACTGGTGGCGGCCTGCCTGTTCTCCGGCTACCCGCGCGAAACGCGTCTGGATTACGTCAAACGCTTCTATGACGCGATTTCCACCTTCAAGATTTCGCTGCCAACGCCAATCATGTCCGGCGTGCGTACCCCAACCCGCCAGTTCAGTTCCTGCGTGTTGATCGAGTGCGGCGACAGCCTGGATTCCATCAACGCCACCTCCAGCGCTATCGTGAAATACGTTTCACAGCGTGCCGGTATCGGCATTAACGCCGGTCGTATCCGCGCGCTGGGTAGCCCAATTCGCGGCGGTGAAGCGTTCCATACTGGTTGTATTCCGTTCTATAAACATTTCCAGACCGCTGTGAAATCCTGCTCACAGGGCGGCGTGCGCGGCGGTGCGGCAACGCTGTTTTACCCGCTGTGGCATCTGGAAGTGGAAAGCCTGCTGGTGCTGAAGAACAACCGTGGCGTGGAAGGCAACCGCGTACGTCACCTCGATTACGGCGTGCAGTTGAACAAGCTGATGTATCAGCGTCTGGTCAAAGGGCAAGAAATTACCCTGTTCAGCCCTTCTGACGTGCCCGGTCTGTATGACGCGTTTTTCGCCGATCAGGACGCGTTTGAACGCTTATATCAGCAGTATGAAAAAGACGACAGCATCCGCAAAAAATCCATGAAAGCGGTCGATCTGTTCTCACTGATGATGCAAGAGCGCGCCTCGACCGGCCGTATCTACATTCAACACGTCGATCACTGCAACACCCACAGCCCGTTCGAACCGACCATCGCACCGGTGCGTCAGTCCAACCTGTGCCTGGAAATTGCGCTGCCAACCCATCCGCTGGAAGACGTCAACGACGAAAAAGGCGAGATCGCGCTCTGCACCCTCTCCGCGTTCAACCTTGGCGCATTGAATAGCCTGGACGATTTGGAAGACCTGGCGCGCCTGGCAGTACGTGCGTTAGACGCCCTGCTGGACTATCAGGATTACCCGATTCTGGCCGCCAAACGCGGTGCTATGGGCCGCCGCACGCTCGGTATTGGCGTTATCAATTTTGCTTACTATCTGGCGAAAAACGGCGTGCGCTACTCCGACGGCAGTGCCAACAATCTGACGCACAAAACCTTTGAAGCCATTCAGTACTACCTGCTGCAAGCCTCAAACGAGTTGGCGCGCGAACAGGGTGCCTGCCCGTGGTTTGACCAAACGACTTATGCCCGTGGCGTGCTGCCTATTGACACCTACAAGCGCGATCTGGACGGTATTTGCAGCGAACCGTTGCATTATGACTGGGAAACACTGCGCGACAGTATCAAAACACACGGTCTGCGTAACTCCACGCTCTCTGCGTTGATGCCATCGGAAACTTCGTCACAAATCTCCAACGCCACCAACGGTATTGAACCACCGCGCGGGCACATCAGTATCAAGGCGTCAAAAGACGGCATTTTGCGCCAGGTGGTGCCGGATTACGAAACCCTGAAGGATGCCTACGAGTTACTGTGGGAAATGCCGAACAATGACGGCTACCTGCAATTAGTGGGACTGATGCAGAAGTTTGTCGATCAGGCTATTTCTGCCAACACCAACTACGATCCGGCGCGCTTCCCGTCAGGAAAAGTGCCGATGAAACAGTTGCTGACTGACTTGCTCACCGCCTATAAGTTCGGGTTGAAAACGCTGTACTATCAAAACACCCGTGACGGTGCAGAAGACGTTCAGGAAGATATCCTGACCGATGCACAGGATGACGGCTGCGAAGGCGGTGCCTGCAAGATTTAAGCCGTTTCCCGCATAGGATATTGTTTACGTAAGTTTTTTTCAGGAGGCGGTTAAACGCCTCCTGTCCCTTTTTGGAGATACAGCCCTATGGCTTATACCACCTTCTCACAGAATAAAAACGATCAGCTTCTGGAACCGATGTTCTTTGGTCAGTCCGTTAACGTCGCGCGTTACGATCAGCAAAAATATGAAATATTCGAGAAGCTGATCGAGAAACAGCTCTCCTTTTTCTGGCGTCCCGAAGAGGTGGATGTGTCTCGCGATCGCATCGACTATCAGGCATTACCGGAACACGAAAAACACATTTTCATCAGCAACCTGAAATACCAAACGCTGCTGGACTCCATTCAAGGACGCAGCCCGAACGTCGCCTTGTTACCGCTGATCTCCATCCCTGAGTTGGAAACCTGGATTGAAACCTGGGCGTTTTCAGAAACCATCCATTCCCGTTCCTATACCCATATCATCCGCAATATTGTCAACGATCCGGCACTGGTGTTCGATGATATCGTCACCAATGAAGAGATTCTGAAACGTGCAAAAGACATCTCTTCTTTCTATGACGATCTGATCGAACTGACCAGCTATTACCACCTGCTGGGCGAAGGCACGCATCAGGTTAACGGTAAAACCGTCACCGTGAATCTGCATGCCCTGAAGAAACAGCTGTATCTGTGCCTGATGAGCGTCAACGCGCTGGAAGCGATTCGTTTTTATGTCAGTTTTGCCTGCTCATTCGCCTTTGCCGAACGCGAACTGATGGAAGGCAACGCCAAAATCATCAAACTGATCGCCCGCGATGAAGCGCTGCACCTGACCGGCACCCAGCATATGTTGAATCTGATGCGTTCCGGCCAGGACGATCCGGAAATGGCGCAAATCGCCGAGGAGTGCCAACAGGAATGCTACGACCTGTTTGTGCTGGCGGCACAGCAGGAAAAAGAGTGGGCGGAATACCTGTTCCGCGACGGCTCGATGATTGGCCTGAACAAAGACATTCTCTGCCAGTACGTTGAATACATCACCAATATCCGCATGCAGGCGGTAGGGTTGCCATTACCCTTCCAAACGCGCACTAACCCGATCCCGTGGATTAACGCCTGGCTAGTCTCTGACAACGTGCAGGTTGCTCCGCAAGAAGTGGAAGTGAGTTCTTATCTGGTCGGCCAAATTGATTCTGAAATCAACGCCGACGATCTGAGTGACTTCCAGCTCTAAGCC
>NZ_JAGFPF010000840.1:0-897 GCF_025962695.1 Candidatus Symbiopectobacterium sp. NZEC135
CAAAATCTATCTGGCTACCGCCAGACGAAGCGGCGTACCCTATGCCGAGACGCAAGGTTCATTAGGGTTTACTCACTATATTGATGCCAATAGGCGTGTAATGATTTTAGCGGACAGGTTTACTAATAGTGAATTATTTAATAATGCATTGCATTTGACGGCATTGCATGAGGTCTCCCATGTTGCTGGTGGAACGAGAGATTTTTTCCCGAGCCCCTACACCTCGAGAATTGGCGAGCCGGAGGATATCCCCGAGGCGTTCGAAGATCAATTAACCGGGAGAGATCAAACCAACATTTTACACTTTGATGATGACTTTTTAGAGGCTTACGCACAACGCGTCGGTATTCAACGCCCCAATATTGAACGGTTTAAACAATTGGTTCTCAATGACGATATGCTCAGAGCCAATATTATCATGGATAATGCTGATTCACTGGTCAATATTATCGATGATCTCCATGGCCGCTTGTTCCCCAGCAGGATGCCGCGCGATGTCGGGCAATCATCTATGCAATCCAACATATCAAAAGGTATGATTAAGAAAGCCTTGTTAAGCCTGACCGCTGTGGTAAGTGAGAGCAGAAAGGGGGCTTGATGTTTACTGACCGACGCCCTGATAGGGGCTTGGGTCAACTTTAGAAAGAGATGCATATGCAACAGGCTTTAGCGTATTTCAATGCTCTGAATCGCGACTATCTCGCCGTGCATCAGGAGAAAGAAGCGTGTTTTTGGCAACACTATATGGGGATTGGCGGTGACAGCGCTGCGGAGAAGTTCGCTGCTGCTGAAAGCGCCTATAAACGCTTTATCGCTGATCCTGAACGGTTGAAAGCGTTGCGTACTCATATTGCTGCGCTTGAAGCCCTGCCAGACGTGGGGCAGACCTCGCCGGTG
>NZ_JAGFPF010000842.1:0-896 GCF_025962695.1 Candidatus Symbiopectobacterium sp. NZEC135
CCCAGCACTGGCGCTGCGGCAATGATATTGAACACAGTCTGCGACTCGCCGGTTTTCGCGGCACATTTCACAGCTATACCGACCCGCTGGCGATGGGGCCCGTTCAGGACATCCCCTTTGCAGACTACCGCACGGCGCGCTGCACCTATATCCAGCAGGCATTTCAATTGGACGCCGATGACGTGATGCGTCGTTTTGACGAGGAGCAGGCGCAGTGGCAACGTTTACCCGATGCAGAACATGCGGTGCTGTGGTGCGAAGCCGATCCTTACGACCAACTGTTTTTGATCCGCACGCTCTCGACACTCGAAAAGCAGCCACAAAAGCTTGAGCTTATCGCTGTTGACGATATACCGGGCGTGAAGCGTTTTATTGGGCTCGGGCAACTATCACCCGATGTATTGGCCTGGCTCTGGACGCAGCGCCAAACGGTGCCTGCCGATGCACTAACGCTGGCGCGCCTTGCCTGGTCGGCCTGGTGCGCGCCCTCACCGGTAGCGCTCTTTACGCTCACTCAGCGTGAACACGCCACATTGCCTTATCTCTCCCGTTCCTTGCGCCGATTATTGCAAGAATTGCCGGGTATCAACGACGGTCTTTCTCTGACTGAACGCCTGTCATTACAGTATATTGCGCAGTCCGGCCCTGTCAGCCTCAGAAAGGTATTCAGAGAGCTGATCGGCCAGCGCGATCCGCTGCCTTATATGGGTGACATGATGTTCTATTCCGCCATCAGACCATTGATACTCGGTCCAAACCCACTGCTACGTATCAACACGGCGGCAGATACTGAAGCCCTGCAAACGGTGGAATTAACGCCGCTCGGGAATGACATGCTCAACGGCAACGCTTACTGGCTTGATGTTGCATCACAGCCTCACTGGGTTGGCGGGGTT
>NZ_JAGFPF010000841.1:0-896 GCF_025962695.1 Candidatus Symbiopectobacterium sp. NZEC135
TTTCTGGCCCTGCATTACTGGCGACCTGGCAACAGCGTCAGCCATGATGACACGCTGCGCAGTCTGACAGGCGAAGGGTTCAATCCGGCTTATCTGGCTCAGGCTTGTAATTTGACGGTTGAGCAGGCGTGGCAGCAGGCGCAAGCGGCTATCCAGCATGCCGCCCAGCATCCGCAACCTGAGGCTGATGCCGATTTGAACGCCCATATCCGTATTGTCGACGGTGCTCGCGTGCTGGCAGACAACCGCGATGGCGATAGTGCGATGTGCGAGGCGTTTGCTTTGTTTATTGAGCGCGAATATCCGCATATAGCGTGAATCGCTAAACCTTCTCGCTTCACCTCTGCCACCCGAGAGGGGTAAGGCGGCATACTATCGGCTGGCAGCAGGCGTAGTCAGTGGCTGTACGGCCAGACGCAATCCCATGGCCTTGAGGATTGCGGTCAGACTGCTCAATGCCGGATTGCCTTTGGGCGATAGCGTACGATATAACTGCGTGGGATTAAGGTGTGCTTGTTCGGCTACGCTCTGCACTCCGCCAAACGCTTGTGTGAGTTGGCGCAGAACGCTTAACAATTCCGGTTGGTCACCGTTGCTGAGAATATCATTGATTACCTCAAGAGCCAGAGCAGGATCGTTGCGGTAGAGCGTAGCCATTGCTTCGTCATGGGGTCTGCTTCTTTTCATCTTTGCCTCGTCGTTGCCCTGCGGCGGTCAAATAGTGCTCAATCTGATAGGTGTGCATTTTCGTTTATAAACGACTCTTCGTCAAGTGTGTTAACGCCTTGGCATTCCTCTACCGTATCGATGACTGACGACGGGCAACGGGATTGTCATGTCTAAGGTCATGGAGAACCTATTGGGGAGGGTAGCGTTGTGGTCACTAAAAGATCTAT
>NZ_JAGFPF010000844.1:0-895 GCF_025962695.1 Candidatus Symbiopectobacterium sp. NZEC135
TATTTGATCTATATTGAAGAAATTGACGGCGGTCCACCGCATGATGGCACGCGGGATCCTGAAGCAGGAGCGAGGTTTAGCAACGTATGGAACATTTGAAGGCTGAATTAAGCACGGTGTTGGGGGAAAAATTAAGCCGGCTCCAACGTATCAGTGAGCAGCCCTACGCACATTTGTACGCGCTGTATGACAATAACGGCAACGCCATGCCGCTGTTGGCGAAAAGCTATGTCTGTCAGGGTATTGCGCAGCAAGAGGCGTACAAGCTCTCCATGCTGGCGCGCGAGGGAGATGTACGCCTGCCAACGGTGTACGGTGTGGTGATCACCCAAGAAGCGCCCTATAAAGAACTGCTATTGATTGAGCGCCTGCGTGGTGTGTCAGTTGAAGCGCCGACCCGTACCCCGGAACGTTGGTCGTCGCTGATGGATCATGTGGTCGAGAGCGTGCTGCTCTGGCACCGTATCGACAGTCACGGCTGTGTGGGCAGCGTGGATAGCACGCAGGATAACGACTGGCTCAGTTGGTACGAACAGCGGCTGGAAGTGCTCTGGTCAACGTTATTGAATGTTGGCGCATCGTTACTGACGCAGGAAGATCGCAGCGTGTTGTACCGCTCACGCCAGTGTCTTGACGGCTTGTTTGATGATTTTGATGATAGCTGCGTATTGGTGCACGGTAATTTATCGTTGCGTAGCATGCTGAAAGACCCGCGCAGCGATCAGTTGCTGGCGATGATCAACCCCGGCATGATGTTATGGGCACCCAGGGAATATGACATGTTTCGCCTGTGCGAGCCGGGCATGTCAGAAGCGTTGCTCTATCGCTACCTGCAAAAAGCGCCGTTGGCGGAAAATTTTGTTTATCGCCGCTGGCTTTACGTCATTTGGGAAGC
>NZ_JAGFPF010000843.1:0-895 GCF_025962695.1 Candidatus Symbiopectobacterium sp. NZEC135
CTGGGGGATAAAACCGGTGCTACAAAACTCATTCTTGATTCATTAAAGAATAGCCAGCAACAATTCGGTGATGAAACCAAAGGAACAATGGAGGAAATATCAGGATTCTGGGATAACCTGATAGAAAAACTGAAAACGACTCAATTCTGGTATGACAAGGTTGCTCAGAATGCGACTACAGCCAGACTTCCAGAAGTTAAGATGAGCGCTGGCCCTGTCTTTGACAGAATAAACGAGCAAATGGGGAATAGTACGGTAGATCCAAACCCTTCGCGCACTATGGCGGAAAATTGGAAAAACATTGAATCTAATGCTGCTGGCTTGCTGGGATTTGTCAATGACGTTAATGCTAAAACTCGCCAGTTTAATAAAGACCAGGTAGACGCAAACCAAAAGGCCGATGAATTTTTGAAATCGGCCCGAACGCATGCTGAAATGCGTAACGATCTTGAGAAGGATTACAAGCGTCAGCTAGACGCTGGTTATATCACCCAAGAAAAATACAATAAATTAATTTCGGCAGTTAATGAAAAATACAAAGATCCTAAACAGCGTGAAGAGAAAACGCCTACTGGGGATCGAGCGGAAGAGAACGCTCAGGCTGAACTGCTTGCGTTACAAACCCAACTGCGTGTATTGCAGCAGCATACTGGCATCAATGACACCATAAGCCAGCAACGAAAGGAACTCTGGCAAACCGAATCTAAGTTTTCCGTTCTTGAAGAGGCTGCGCAGAGCCGCAAACTGACAAAGCAGGAACAATCCTTATTAACGAACAAGGACCAAATCATTGCATTGGCTGAGCAGAAAGCCATTCTTGGTGACCAGATCGCGGCACAGGAACGTTTAAACAAGCTACAGGATGCTGCTGCCAAATATGCTACCCAGATGGCGG
>NZ_JAGFPF010000845.1:0-893 GCF_025962695.1 Candidatus Symbiopectobacterium sp. NZEC135
GACAGCGCTACCAGTCAGTTCTTTATTAACATCGCGGATAACGCGTTCCTCGATCACGGTCAGCGCGATTTTGGCTATGCGGTATTTGGTAAAGTGGTGAAAGGGATGGATGTTGCCGACAAAATCTCTCAGGTACAAACCAGCAATGTCGGCCCTTACCAGAATGTGCCAAGCAAACCGATCGTGATTAAATCGGCCAAAGTGCTGCCGTAAACGTTGCTGAGAATTTCTGGGTTATATATCAAGGCCACATTGTGTGGCCTTGATGGTTTCTGGTGATATATACGGTGTGTTATTAATATGATGCTATGGTTGGTTATTATTGGTTTGGCTAATTATTCCCATGCTTTTTTTCGTGTGGATTAGGAAAAATAGTACAGGGAGGATGAATGCATATTAATGGTGTTATTAAATAATAATCATGACGTTATGACTTATTTTATATAATGTGTACAATTTAAAAATATCAGTTATGCTTAATCAAGATAATGACTCCTGAATCAATGCCCCACTATTGGTTGACTAATTATAATTAGTCTGCGATGTGGCTATTGTCTCTCTTTACCAAAAAAATCTTATTATTCGTCAGCTAATATTATTGCTTCATATGTTTTTGATGCTTTTTTTGGTGAGTGATTTTTGTATTATAAAATGGCTTTTCTGTATGTTGAGGTTCTATTAATTTCTTTAAATTAATGGGCGATAGCTCATTGGTTTTTTAAATAACGACAGGTTTTGTGTTTGGAATATTATTGATGTCATTCATTTATGGAGCAGTAAAACAGGCCATAACGTATTGTTTTTTACCTATGGCTACACACTTATTCTCATTCCGCTATTTATCATGATGACAATGGAGTAAGAAATGAAAAAATTCCTACTTCTGCTAAGTA
>NZ_JAGFPF010000846.1:0-893 GCF_025962695.1 Candidatus Symbiopectobacterium sp. NZEC135
TCAGTTATCATCTGGTTTATGGAATTATTTATCGTGACTAAACGTTGGTTTATTACCGGAACAGACACTGAAGTGGGCAAAACCATCGCCAGCGGCGCATTGCTACAGGCAGCAGCGCGGGCGGGGTATCGCTGCGCGGGCTATAAGCCAGTCGCCTCCGGGGCAGAGATGACACCGCAGGGCATACGCAATGAAGATGCTTGTCATCTGCAAGCGTGTAGCAGCGTGTCGCTTACTTACGATGAGGTCAATCCGCTGGTGTTTATTGAGCCAACCTCACCGCATATCGTGAGCAAGGTTGAGCAGCGACCAATTGATTTCGAGGTGATGTCGCGCGGTCTGGCGGCCTTGACCGAAAAGGCCGATTGGGTGCTGGTGGAAGGGGCCGGTGGCTGGTTCACGCCACTGACCGCACAGCGGACGTTTGCCGATTGGGTACAACATGAGCAACTGCCGGTGATTCTGGTGGTGGGTATCAAACTGGGGTGCATCAACCACGCCCTACTGACGGCTCAGGCCGTTACACAGGCTGGATTGACGCTGGCGGGCTGGATTGCTAACGACATTCAACCACCCGGACGCTGGCATCAAGCCTACCTGGAGACGCTGCAACATCATCTTTCTGCGCCGTTGCTCGGTGAAATTCCCTACGTTACTGCGCCCTCTACGCAGGATTTGGGGGCGTATCTGGATATTGCACTGCTGCGAGTTTGATACGTTATTGTCTGAAACAAAAAATAAGGCATTAACCTTCTTACTGATAGGTAAACGCCTGACAATAATGTGCCCTTATTCGTTAAGTGTTTCTTATCAGATAAGGGAGTTGTGATGACAAGTATTAGTACATTTTACAATATGGCTCCTTGCGCAGCTGGTGTGGACAATCAGAAAGC
>NZ_JAGFPF010000847.1:0-892 GCF_025962695.1 Candidatus Symbiopectobacterium sp. NZEC135
GGTGGTGGCAGTAAGTGCCGTACTAGGCGTTCTTTCTACTTACCCATCATCCGCTGCATCGATCGATGTTTCCACCAGCCAAGGTGGTCTGAGCATTACAACAGCACAAGATTATCTGAGCATCACCAATACCGGTACCCTCACCGGAACCGATTTTGGCATTACCAATACGTCGACCATTGGCTCGCTCAGCAATGCCGGCGTTATCACAGGCAATGATGGGATTTACAACACCGGGTCAATCGGTCCGATAACCAACTCCGGTTTAATTTCTGCTAGTGACAATATTGGCCTGTGGAGTGATGCGGGTAACATTGATTCGCTGTTTAACACCGGCACTATCACCGGACATAAGGGCGTCTACCTCGAGAACAACAGCTTCATGGGGGAGTTTAAAAACACCGGATATATCGAAGGTGATGAAGATACTGCCGTTTTAGTCAACGCCAGTAACCTGTGCTATTTCGAGAACTCTGGCGAAATCTACGGTGACCAAGGCGTGGTGCTGGAAAATGACTCCATGCTGTATGAGCTGGTCAACTCCGGTACGATCTCCTCTGAGAACGATGCCGCTATCCTGCTCAACAGTTCCAGTATCTATTCCATCAGTAATACCGGATTGATCACCGGCGATGAGGGGATCGTGCTGGAAAATGACGCTAGCATAGAGTCGTTAATTAACGGCGGTACCATCAGTGCTGGCCTGGGTATTGGCGTGTTTGGTGACAATGTCGAAGAGATGAGTTCGATAGGGTCTATCTCCAATACCGGTCTTATCGATGCTGAAGACGGGCTGATTGTAGCGGGTGGTGGGTATGTAGGCACCTTCTTCAACTCGGGCACCCTGAGTGCCAATCTGGCCATCGGCGCGTTTGGCAGCCCGGAATATGCT
>NZ_JAGFPF010000849.1:0-891 GCF_025962695.1 Candidatus Symbiopectobacterium sp. NZEC135
AATCGCAACGCAGGCACCGAGGCCCGCCCCCGCCGCCACGCCGAGAATATCGGGTGAGACCAGCGGGTTACGAAACATCCCCTGATAGGTAGTACCCGCCCCCGCCAGCGCAGCGCCAATCAGCAACGCCGCGGCGATGCGCGGCAGGCGGATCTGCCAGAACACGATCTGATCTTGCGGCAAATGTCTGTCAGGGCTGAAAAGCAGTCCGATCACTTGATGAAGGCTTAAGGGATAAGCGCCGGAAAACACCGCCAGCGCGATGCACAGTAGCGCCAGGGTGCTCAACAGCGTAAACAGGGTTGCCGTTCTCATTGCGCGTTAACGATTCGGTTAAACTGAGCCTCGCTCAGCGGCGCATGCCAGAACAGCGTGGCAAAACGCATCATGTCAGCCTCAAAGGAACGTGCCACGTCCTTGTCCAGCCAGGCGTGCAAGCGTCGCAAGCCGAGCAGCCGATTGATGCCCGGCGGCGCATCCAGCCAGCCAAACGGCAAGCCGCTAAGAAACAGGATGCGTTTTTGCGCCACGGCCTTCACCCCCTGCCATACCGGATCGTGAGTCAGCGTGTGCAAGGTCGCTGCCTCCTGCACCAAAATTATGTCTGGCTGCCAGGCCAACAGGTTTTCCAGCGACACCTGCGCCAATCCCTGACGTCCCGGCAGTTGCGCGACATTTCTCAACCCCAGCAGTTCGGCCGCTTCCGTGTGCAAGGAGCCGGCCAGCCCGGTTTCCAACCCGCTGGCACCGCGCGCCGCGTAAAAGCGCACGTTAGCGGCATCCGAGTGGGCGAAGGACTGCGCCTCCTCAATAAACTGACGTGCCAGTTCCGCCTGCGGTTCGGTGCGAAACGCTACGCCAAACGCGTTCCCGATCGCCTGTAACTGCTGC
>NZ_JAGFPF010000848.1:0-891 GCF_025962695.1 Candidatus Symbiopectobacterium sp. NZEC135
TCATCGCTCGACCCGCGACTGCCCGTGTGGCGCACCATCACCGAGCCGGTGTGGTTACAGGGGCACGGCAGTGAAACGGAACGCAGAGAGCTGGCGTGCGAATTGGCGACGTTGGTTGGTATTCGCCATGAGTATCTTGATCGTTTGCCCCATGCGTTTTCCGGCGGTCAGCGCCAGCGTATCGCCATTGCGCGCGCGCTTTCTGCACAGCCCGATATCATTTTATTGGACGAACCCACCTCAGCGTTGGATATCTCTGTTCAGGCACAAATTCTGAATTTGCTGGTGATGCTTCAGCGACAGCGTAAGCTTACCTACGTGCTGATATCTCACAATATTTCTGTTATCCGCCACATGAGCGATCGCGTAGCCGTCATGTATTTAGGGCAAATTGTTGAGTTAGGCACGGCGCACAACGTCCTGAACCATCCGCGCCATCCCTATACCCGTTTGCTGTTGGATTCGGTGCCTCGCCTTGACAGGCCGCTGTTGCAACACGCTGGAGAAACGATGAAAACGGGCGAATTACCCAGTAATCGACGGTTGCCGCAGGGCTGTTTTTTTCGAGAGCGTTGCCCGTATGCGAGCGTTGATTGTGGGCAGCCACAATCATTGACGCCACTGAATGAAACCGATGGTGTGCGCTGTTGGCGTGCCGTCGCTGGCTCGTAAGAATATTCCTATTTTTTGGCGCGTGTGAAGAGAGCGTCGCTCACTTTTTTCCCTGTGTGGGGGAGGCAGCAGCGGAAAAGCTACCCGAAGATCAACCATTCTGCACACAGGAGAAAACGTTCGCTGCGAAGCTTATCGTATAAATGTGACAGGATAGTGAATTTTTAGCCTTGACCTTCGTGCCCAGAATCGCTATTGATACCTTGTGGGTGCTCGAAA
>NZ_JAGFPF010000084.1:0-11224 GCF_025962695.1 Candidatus Symbiopectobacterium sp. NZEC135
GACAGCGCGACCAGTCAGTTCTTTATTAATGTCGCGGATAACGCGTTCCTCGATCACGGTCAGCGCGATTTTGGCTACGCGGTGTTTGGTAAAGTGGTGAAAGGGATGGATGTTGCCGACAAGATCTCTCAGGTGCAAACCAGCAACGTCGGCCCTTACCAGAATGTGCCAAGCAAACCTATCGTGATTAAATCGGCGAAAGTGCTGCCGTAAACGTTATTGAGAATTTCTGGGTTTGATATCAAGGCCACATTGCGTGGCCTTGATGGTTTTTGGCGATCTCTTCGGCATCTTATTCGTGCAGTGCTATGGTTGATTATTATTGGTTTAGTTAATTATTCTCATGCTTTTGTCGTGTTGATTAGGAAAAGTCGCACAGGGTTGATGAATACGTATTCGTGGTATTATTAATGAATAATCATGAGGTTATAGCTTGTTTTATATAAGGTGTACAATTTAAAAATATCAGTTATGCTTAATAAAGAAAATGACTCTTGAACCGATGCTCCGTTATCGATTGAATAATTATAATTAATTTGCGATATGATCATTGTCTATTTTATCTAAACTATCTTATTATTCGCCAGCTAATATTATTTCTTAATGCTTATTTTTCGATAAGAGATGGCTTGTCATTTAAGGCTGTTTCACTGTGATTTGATATTTTTATTAATTTTTCAGATTAATTTCTGAGGCTAATTGATTTTTTAAATAAAGACAGATTTGTCATTGAATATATTATTGATGTCATTTATTTATGGAGCAGTAAACCGGGCCATTACGTATTGCTATTCGCATATGGCTACACACTTATTCTCATTCAGCTAGTTATCATGATGACAATGGAGTAAGAAATGAAAAGATTCCTACTTCTGCTAAGTATGTTACTTGGTTGTGTTCAAGTAATGGCTGAAGCAGAAAATATCACTGTTGATCATAATCCACCGCAACCTCCTTTTGACATTATGCCTGCGCATGGCTTTGTCAACAATCCGGCAAGCCGCGCCACCCTGTGCCGTACTGCTATTCCCGCACCACAACATAATACGGGCTGTGGTGCTGTTCAATGGGAGCCTCAATCGATTGAAGGGCCACTAGGTTTTCCCAATGGTGGTCCACCTGATGGCCAAATCGCCAGTGGAGGAAACCCCAGATTTACCGAGATGAATCAGCAAACCGCTACTCGCTGGGTACGTGTTCCGATGCAAGCGGGAAACAGGGTGTTTACGTGGACGCTGACGCAAACGCACCTTACGCGCTCCTGGCAGGTATTTATTACTAATCAAAACTGGAACTCCAGTGTACCTTTGACGCGTGCCAGTTTTAACCTTTCGCCTATTTGTCAGCAAATATTCTCACCGCCCTATCCCCGACCAACATCACCATTTTCTATGAATTGTACAATCCCTGCGCGTACCGGATACCAGGTGTTGCTGGCGGTATGGACGATTGCGGACACACCAAATGCCTTCTATCAAGTCATTGATGCTCAATTCTGATCGCTATCATGAATGATACAACAGGGTAAAATGCTGAATATAAAATCTGGAGTAAGAAATGAAACACATCGTCTTGCTGCTATTAACTCTATTTGTCAGTTCCTATGGGGTTGCTGAAGAGGTGGTCGCTGATGCACAGGCCGTACCACCGGAAAGTCCATACAGTGGATATATTTCATCCCCACCCAGCCGCGTTATTTTGTGTACCAGCGACATCAGTGGGATTAATAATATAAATTGTGGACCGGCAAAGTTTCAACCTCAATATATTGAAGGCCCAAGAGGTTTCCCGGTAGAGGGCCCACCGGACGGGAAAATTGCCAGTGCGGGAAATCCTCAGTTTTCTCAGTTGGATGCCCAAAGTGCTAATCGCTGGTATAAGTCCCCGATGAATCCAGGATACAACACCTTTACCTGGACCATGAAAGCGCCCTATAACACTTACAGTTGGCAGTTCTTTATCACGAAACAGAACTGGAACCCGAATGCGCCGCTGACGCGTGCCAGTTTCGAGCCAGAACCCTTCTGTATGAACTATGTGCCGGTAGACTCAACCCCTCTGGAAAATACGAGTACCGACTGTGTGGTGCCACAGCGCACGGGTTATCAGGTCATATTGGGAGTATGGACCGTTTCTGATAAAGCAGACGCTTTCTATCAGGTACTGGATGTTAATTTTGGTTCTTAAGATAGCGATAATACGAGAAATCAAGGCCACGTAATGTGGCCTTGATGTTACTTGTGGGTTAGTTACAGGATGCTGTCGTCAGGACCGCCAGACCTTTTCCCTGACCGGCGAACTGTGCCAGCTTCGCTTTCACGCACTGGGCGTTGACCGGTGAATAACTGTAAGGCAATGACGGGAAGGTGCCTGTTGATTTCCAGTCCTCTGCGTTAACGTACGCTTTGGAGTCGCTGGTCCAGGTGATGTTATATGTAGCGTTTTGAGCCGCACTGGTGACGTTGTTATCACGCAGAACCCAGGTACCGAAGTTTGAGCCGTCGTAGCGTGACGTCACGGGGTTAACGGCGTTTTCGAACCAGTTACGTTCAATCAGCGCGAGCCCATTCTGACGTACGTTTATCCCTGAACTGGTAATCCCAGAATAGAGGTTATTATAGGCATGCACTTGCCCCCCGCGCTGTAACGGCAAGCGGGCGTTCACATCGCTGTAAACGTTGTGGTGGTATGTCAGGTTACGGCCGGTATCGCTGCTGCTTGAGCCACTTAATCCGACTTTTTTAATACCGTGGATGTAGTTATAAGAAACCGTCACGTTGGTCGACGCTTTCTTGATGTCAACCGCGGATTCAAACGTGGTATCGCCATCCGGTGTGCCGGGGCACTCATAGTTCTTGGCATAGATCTCGTTATGGTCAACCCAGACGTTCGGCGTGTTATCCACGCGGATGGCATCGCCGTCACTCGCACCACCCGGCATGTAGCCGAAACGCATATTACGGATCACCACATCGGAAGATTTCACTAACCAGATACCAAAGTTGGCCGATGAGCCATTGGTGCCAAGAATGGTAATCCCTTTGGTGAATTCTTTGATTTCAACCCCGCGAGCGGGCTTGCTCCATTGGCTGCAAATATCGGCAGCGGCGGCATTGATCAGTTTATCTTCGTTGCCGTCATAGGTGATAACCAGCGGATACGCGCCGGTTTTCACTTTCTTGCCGCTGCTATCTACGCGAGCGGCTTCAATGATGTCGACAATATCCTGCATGGAATGGGCGGTTTTTTTTACGGCACCCGAGATATCACCGCCGTCTGTGGTCGCATAGCCACCGGTATTCGCGGCAAATGCGCTTTGTGCACTTAATGTCAGCAATCCTGCGGTAAGAGAAAGTAGAACGTGTTTCATTCCTGTTGTCTCCTGAGGGAGTTATGGTTTTGCTCCGGCATAATGATCCCAATGCCGAGGGTAGGGTATAGGTTTGTTTCAATAAAAATGAAAAGTGCTTTTACTGTATTGCCGTATCATTAAAGCAAAAAGTGAGAAAAAAACAAATGAAAGGTAATTATTGAGAGAGAAATGATTCTTTTACATTTTAATCGATTTTACAGTGAGTTTTGATTTTCATGAAACATAAAAAATTATTATGATTCATAATGTTATTTTTTTCTTATGGTGTGTTGGTTTTCAGGTGAATGGAAGTGGCTTTCTTAATTTGGCGATTTGCGCAATGCTGGATAGGTTTTCATCAATATTTTTGCGATTTCAATTCAAAAAATTTAATCTAAGTCACATTTTTATGTACGTTGATAGATGTTGAAAATAAAAGTGTAAATTATCAATGGTTAGTGTGATCATTGATTTTATCGCTAAGTGATTTTTAATGTATAATTAATTTTGAATTTTAAATATTAACCAGGCTTTTTCTCTGAAGATAATATTTTTTAGGATTTTGCTGACATGGAGTCGTTTATTTTTTTTCTTTCATTGAAAACAAATGCTTATGGTTAATTTTATTCTATGGTTGATTTGTTTATCCGTGGGTTTACAATGTAAAAAAGGAAATAATTTTTTAAAGTGAGTTAGTATAATTATTGTTATTTTGTTTTTTATTAAAAATGCTAATTCTTAGTCAGCTAGCCATTATCAAATTGAGGTGTTTGTTTAATGGGGGGGGGGATGAATCCTTGTCTCGCTTTGATTTTTTATCCCGCCAGCATGCATTTGTTAGCTTTTTAAATATCTTGTGTACAACCACTTTCCTGTAGGGAAAAGGAGGTTTTATTGATTGCATTATATTTTTTTGAAGGTTGATTCTTAACTGAATAATTTGATCTCGAATTGTATTTGAGTGTGATTGCTTTTGTTATTTTCGCGCATGTATCAATTTTATTTCTATTTTAATTATTAATAATGGCACGAATGAAATATAAGCATCGATATAGGTAGCTATATTACTGAGTGATTTTTATTTATCGATATATCGTTGTTTTATCAATAATGAGAGGTGAAAAATGGCTAAACATGATGACGAGCATTATCATGGTCAACCTGATGAGCATGACGATCAACCTATAATCCCTCCGATTGATCACTGTGGTGAGTATCCTTTACCACCTGTTGAACACTGTGGTGACCATCCATCATTGCCACCCTACTATCCCTGTGTGGAAGATCCACCGCCGCCACCCTACAATCCTTGCGGTCAGTATCCGCCACCCTACAACCCCTGTATTCCCGATAACCCCTGTAGTGAGTATCCACAACCTGAAACTTATTATGAGCCGGAGGAATGTGGTTGCCATCATGACCCCGATGGTATTGCGCCGTTTCATGGATATATAAGACTTCCACGTTCTAGAGCCTATTATGCACGCTCTAGGGGATGGATCAGTAACCATCAAGCAACGGAAATGGAAGGGCAAAAAAATTTCCCGGCGTTTAATAATGGCACCCACAGCAGTGATCTCCGTTGGTTTCCAGGGGAGGCTGGGCCTTTTCCTGATGAAACACGGGTTGCTCCCCCAATACCATTGACTCTGCCGGATGGGTTCATTCTGAGCGGTGGTCGTACCGATGCCCGTGATATTGTGAACCTGTCTGATAGCCAATTACTGACAGCACGTGGCTCTGTGTGGCCAAAATTCCCTGTACGGCCGGGACAACTGGTCCCGATCAGTTGGAATCACACGGTGAATCATAGAACACGCGGTTATCGCTATTTCATTACCCGCCCTACTTGGAATAGAAATCATCGGCCAACGCGTGCAGATTTTGAACCGGCACCGTTTCAAAGCAATTTCCACACAAACAGATATTTTTGGCAGGAATCGATACAATCAATGGGACCAATGAGCAGTCAATCTATTTTGATCCCATCAGCGCCCAGGACGGGTCATCATATCATTTTAGCGGTATGGCTGGTCGCGGACTCTGGGGCCGGTTTTTATGGCGCACTGGATGTTGATTTTGGCGGCGGAGGTGGAGGTGGAGGAGGAGGAGGAGGAGGTGGTGGTGGTCCTATTGATCCGCCACCACCACCACCACCGCCGGGACGTTATCCTCAATGGCAGTTGGGAACACGGTATGAAAGGGGAGACCGAGTGACATATCAGGGGTCTAACTATGAATGTATACAAGGGCACCGAGCAGACTCACCGGCGTGGAATCCAGCGCAGGCTCGCACGCTATGGCGGCTGATATAGCAGCGCGTTTCTAATCAGAGCACATCAATACCGGGCAATCTACTGCCCGGTATTTTTACTGATGGCGTGGCAAATACCTATCACTTTTTTCGGTGATGATTCCGGTGAGTCAGATATTCATTGCTTAAGCTTACCCAAGCACAGTAGCCTACCGCCTATATATCCATCGTAAGACGTGTTCTGCATGCTGTTACTCATCGACAACTACGACTCATTCACCTACAACCTCTACCAGTATTTTTGTGAGCTGGGCGCTGAGGTGTTGGTTAAACGCAACGATGCACTTACGTTGAGCGACATCGAAGCGCTGGCCCCTACGCATCTGGTGATCTCCCCCGGCCCTTGCACGCCGGATGACGCGGGTATTTCTCTGGCGGCGATTCGCCATTTTGCAGGCAAGCTGCCCATTCTTGGCGTGTGTCTTGGACATCAGGCGATGGGGCAGGCGTTTGGTGCGCGCGTGGTGCGGGCGCGCCAAGTGATGCACGGCAAAACCTCCGTGATACAGCACACCGGGAGCGGCGTTTTTAACGGGCTGGCACTGCCATTAACGGTGACGCGCTACCACTCTCTGGTGATCGACCCCACCTCTTTGCCTCCCGAGTTTGACGTGACGGCCTGGACGGAGCGTGACGGCGAGCGTGATGAAATCATGGGAATACGCCACCGAACCTTGCCGTTAGAAGGGGTGCAGTTTCACCCGGAGAGTATTCTGAGTGAGCAAGGGCATCAATTGTTGCAGAATTTCCTTAATACCTGAGGTTATCAGCACCGGTTGCGATAAAACGGACTGTCATAACGCGCTATTTTATAACCTTGCGTATTGATTTTTTATGCATATTTGATGATTATATTTTCACTTTAAGCGGTGTGGACGGAAGCAAATGACAACAGATTCAAAGGCGGTAACCCGGGCGACGCATGACAAGGTGATTCTCCCCGTATACGCACCGGCGCAATTTGTGCCGGTTAAAGGCAAAGGTAGCCGCGTATGGGATCAGCAAGGGCGCGAGTATATCGACTTTGCTGGTGGGATTGCGGTAACGGCACTGGGTCATTGCCACCCGGCGCTGGTGGCGGCGTTAAAGCAGCAGGGTGAAACGCTGTGGCACACCAGCAATATCTTCACCAATGAGCCAGCGTTGCGTCTGGCCAGCAAACTGATCGACGCCACCTTTGCCGAGCGTGTGTTCTTTGTTAACTCTGGTGCAGAAGCCAACGAAGCGGCTTTCAAACTGGCACGCCACTATGCGATTAAGCGCCACAGCCCGTACAAAACCAAAATCATTGCGTTCTACAATGCGTTTCACGGTCGCACCTTGTTCACTGTCTCGGTCGGTGGGCAGGCGAAATACGCCGATGGCTTCGGACCAAAACCGGCCGATATCGTGCACGTGCCGTTTAACGATCTAGACGCAGTAAAAGCGGTGATGGATGACCATACCTGTGCCGTGGTGCTGGAGCCAATTCAGGGCGAAGGCGGCATTACGCCGGCCACGCCGGAATTCCTCAAAGGCGTGCGTGAGCTATGCGATCAGCATCATGCGCTGCTGGTGTTTGATGAAGTGCAAAGCGGCATGGGGCGTTCCGGTAAACTGTTTACCTACATGCACTATGGCGTGACGCCGGATATTCTCACCACGGCGAAAGCGCTGGGCGGCGGGTTCCCCATCAGCGCCATGCTGACTACTGAAGAGGTTGCCTCTGTGATGACTGTCGGCGTACATGGCACCACTTACGGCGGTAATCCGCTGGCCTGTGCGGTAGCGGAAGCGGCATTAGACACCATCAACACCCCACAGGTGCTTTCCGGCGTACAAGCGCGCCACGAGCGTTTCGTTTCGATTCTTCAGGCCATTAATGAAGAGCACGGTATTTTTGAGCAAATTCGCGGTATGGGTTTGCTGATTGGCGCAGAACTGAAGCCTAAATGGCACGGTCAGGCGGGCAAGTTCCTTGCTGCTGCTGCGGAGCAGGGCGTGATGGTGCTGGTCGCTGGGCCTAACGTGATGCGTTTTGTGCCGTCATTGGTGATTGATCTGGAAGATATCGATCAGGGCATGGCGCGGTTCGCGCGGGCGGTGGAAGCGGTAGTGAAAGCGGAGTAGGGAAGGTTCGTCAAAAGCACGCTGCGCAGCGCAACGTGCTTTTGTCTAAGCGGCACGGGTGATATCAGCGTGTGCCGTACACCACGATGGTTTTGCCGTGTGCCGAGATCAGGTTCTGGTCTTCCAGCATTTTCAGAATACGGCCTACCGTTTCGCGGGAACAGCCAACAATCTGACCAATTTCCTGACGCGTGATCTTGATTTGCATCCCATCCGGGTGCGTCATGGCATCGGGTTGCTTCGCCAAGTTCAACAGCGTCTGTGCGATGCGGCCCGTCACATCCAGGAAGGCCAGGTTGCCCACTTTCTGGGAGGTCACCTGAAGGCGGCGTGCCATCTGTGAGGAAAGACGCATCAGAATATCCGGGTTGACCTGAATCAGCTGACGGAATTTCTTATAGGAGATCTCAGCGACTTCACAGGCCGTTTTCGCCCGCACCCATGCACTGCGTTCCTGGCCCTCTTCGAACAGGCCCAGTTCTCCAATAAAATCCCCCTGGTTGAGGTAGGAGAGGATCATTTCCTTGCCTTCTTCATCCTTGATCAGCACAGCCACTGAGCCTTTCACGATGTAGTAAAGCGTTTCTGCCTTTTCACCTTGGTGAATCAGCGTGCTCTTCGATGGATACTTGTGAATATGACAATGAGAAAGGAACCATTCAAGAGTCGGGTCTGTCTGCGGTTTGCCGAGAACCATTCGCTGTTATCCTCTGTTGTAATTCACTGCGCAAATTACAGGGTTCAGAGTTCCCTGTACGGCGTATCAACGTGCTAGTAGTAAAAATTCCGTGTTGGCGGACTGACGTCAGGGAATATACTGGCTTCTGTATGGCGACGTCACGATCCGTTCTTACCGTCAGCATAAAGCTGAAGGAACGGATTCTATTCCTGTTTGTAACACAGCTTGACGAGCCTGTCTCGTGTTGTCTCGCTTCAGCATGATTAAGCTCTAGTTATCGGCGGTTTTTATATATAACAGTGAGTAATTTTCAAATAAATTTGAGGAGTTGTGGATGCAAGCGCGCGTAAAATGGGTTGAAGATCTGACCTTTCTCGGTGAGTCGTCATCCGGGCATCAGATCCTGATGGATGGCAATGCCGGCGATAAAGCCCCCAGTCCGATGGAGATGGTGTTGATGGCGGCAGGGGGCTGTAGCGCCATTGATGTGGTGTCCATTTTGCAAAAGGGCCGCAATACGATCACCGGGTGCGAAGTCAAATTATCCTCCACGCGTCGTGAAGAAGCGCCGCGTCTGTTTACCCATATCAACCTGCATTTTATCGTCACGGGCGTAGGGCTGACGGATAAGGTGGTTGAACGGGCGGTATCGCTGTCGGCGGAGAAGTATTGTTCAGTGGCGCTAATGTTAGAAAAGGCGGTGAAGGTCACGCACAGCCACGAAATCATCGCTGTCGCCTAGTTTTTTTCGTTATCGTATAGTTTTCTTCATAGTCGAATAGCTTTCTTCGTTGTCGCATAGCTTTCTGGCGGGCGGTGTGTGTTATCTCAGCCCGCGCTACGCCCTTCTGCCAGTCGCTTTACCAACGGCGCCATAATCAGCTCCATGGCGAGACCCATTTTCCCCCCCGGCACCACCAACGTATTGATGTGTGAAATAAACGAGCCTTGCAGCATGGCTAGCAGATAGGGATAGTCAATATGCTCGACGCCCTGGAAATGGATCACCACAAAACTCTCGTCCAGCGAAGGGATCGCCTTGGCGGCAAAGGGGTTTGAGGTATCGATAGTTGGTACGCGCTGGAAGTTGATATGGGTGCGAGAAAACTGCGGCGTGATGTAGGTGATGTAATCTTCCATGGAACGCACTACCGAATCCATCACTGCTTCACGTGAGTGTCCGCGTTCATTGATGTCGCGAACCAGCTTTTGAATCCATTCCAGATTGACGATGGGCACCACGCCGACCAGTAGGTCTACGTGCTGGGCAACATCGTACTGGTCGGTGACCACTGCGCCGTGCAACCCCTCATAAAACAGCATATCGGTAGGATGCTGCATCGGTTCCCACGGCGTAAAGGTGCCGGGCACTTGATTGTAGGGGATCGCCTCATCGTAAGTGTGCAGGTATTTGCGCGTTTTTCCGGTACCGTTGCGGCCATAGTCGATAAACGCTTGCTCAAGCAGGCTGAAATCGTTGGCTTCTGGGCCGAAATAGCTGATATGGCGGCCCAAATCTTTCGCTTTGCGAATCGCCATGTCCATCTCTGGCCGGGTATAACGGTGAAAGCTATCGCCTTCCAGTGAAGCGGCTTTTATCTGCAACTGCTGGAAAATTTTCCTGAACGCGAGGCTGGTCGTGGTGGTGCCTGCTCCACTGGAGCCAGTAACGGCAATGATCGGGTGTTGTTGCGACATGCGGTTTCACTCCGTCGGATGAGGCATTTGGCTAACATGGCTCTCACTGTATAACAGACCCGGTGGCGCAAGACGACCCCCCGCACGTCAGGAAACGGTGATTTATCACGTTACGGCGTATTTTCGTTGAGCTGGGTGCGCGGCATGATATTCAGCGTTTCATGCAGTTCTGACCACACCAGCACCACGTCGCCCGAGGCAAGCTGGCGACGAATATCCCTGACTTTTTCCTCCAGTGAGCGCTCCTGCTCGCCGTAATCCGTGCCTTCACGCAACACGAAGGACTCAATAATGTTTTGCAGCGTATCGCTATCAAGCTGCTGCCAGGGAATCATCATGCTGTTGCCTTTGCGGTGTCCGCTGATAGAAAGTGCGTGAACCAGGCCGGAATGCGTTGTTCCAGCCACATTTCCGGTTTCAGTAATGTACCGCCAACAAACCCGACGTGCCCGCCGTGCGCCGTCAGTTGGTATTCGATAGTGTCGGGTAGGTGGCTGATATCCGGGATCACCTCGGGTGTCATGAACGGATCGTCTTGCGCATGAATGATCAGTGTCGGCGTGCGAATGGTGGGCAGCAACGCCAGCGCACTGCACTGATGGTAGTAGTCGGCAGCATCCTGAAAGCCATGAATACGGGCGGTGATCGCATCATCAAACTCTCGCAATCCCTTGATGCGTTGCAACTGTGCCGGGACAATCGGTAACGAACCCGGATAGCGCGCCAGCTTACGCTGTGCATTCTGTTTCAACTGCCCGACTAGATAGCGCTGATAAATACGGGAAAATCCCTGCTCGATCCTACGGCTACAGGCGTCGAGATGAAACGGCGCGGAGACAATCGCCGCCGCACAGAGTAATTGCGCCTCTTCCCGCTTCGCCAGCAGGCAAGCCAGCATATTGCCGCCCAATGAGATGCCGATGGCAGCGGTCGGCGCTTCGCCTAGCGTATCTCGCATCCAGCGCAGCAAATAGCTGCCGTCATCGGTTTCACCCGAATGGTAGATACGGTTCAGACGGTTGGGGCGACCGCTACAGCCGCGAAAATGCATGATCACCGCCAGCCAGCCTTG
>NZ_JAGFPF010000850.1:0-889 GCF_025962695.1 Candidatus Symbiopectobacterium sp. NZEC135
GGTACCAACCGAGTCGACATTGCTGCCTTCGAGTACGCCGGGCATGATACGCACGGTGGGATCGTTCTGTAATACATTGCCACGCTGCTGCTGAGCCGCTGGGGTCAAGCGGAACAAACCATCATCAGAACGCGTCACTTCTTGTCCCGTTGCTTTCACCAGCTTCAAGCGGCCCAACTGCGCAATGGTATTCGGTGCATCACCCGCGTTCAACGAGGAGATGGTACCATCGGCAGAGATGCTGATTTGCGCATTGGGCGGAATCTCGATCGGACCACCGTCCCCCATCACAATGCGTCCCTGGATGGTCAACTGCCCATCGGCATTGAGTTCCATATTACCATTGCGGGTATAGGCTTCACCGTTAGCGGTTTGCACTGCCAGCCAACTCTCTTTCGGCAGTGCAACATCCATGGAACGACCGGTGTAATCCATCACACCTGCCGACATATCCGCGCCCGGCGTAGAAGCGACAACCAGCGTCCGGGTGTGATTCGTCGGTCCATTGATGGGCACGGCACGCAACGCCGCCAATTGCGACTTGAAACCCGGCGTTGAAGCATTGGCCAGGTTGTTGGCGGTAATCGCCTGCTTTTCAAGTGACTGGCTGGCACCGCCCATCGCTGTATAAATTACGTGATCCATGGAGTCTCTCCGCTAAACGATTAACGCATGCTGACCAGCGTTTGCAGGATGGAGTCCTGCGTTTTAATGGTTTGCGCATTAGACTGGTAGAAACGTTGGGCAACAATCATATCCACCAACTCTTTACTCATGTCCACGTTTGAGCTTTCTGTCATATTGCCCAGCAACGTCCCCACGCTCCCCACACCCGCCTGACCGATGACCGGCTGACCGGATTTATCCGTGCTGGGCCAGGTGTTATCGC
>NZ_JAGFPF010000851.1:0-888 GCF_025962695.1 Candidatus Symbiopectobacterium sp. NZEC135
GTTGCCCGGCAGGGCAGCGTGGTTGTAGGCAAAATGGCCATCGAGTGGTGCAGTGCTTAGCGTTGCGGCCATGCCCATGACGTAGGCACCGGTGCCGACATTGACGATCACCCGGTCTGAAGCGAACTGCCCCATGCCCAAGGCGCAGCACTGCTGATCGCCACCGGCGCTGATCACCGGAATGCCCGCCGGCAGACCGACCTGCGCGGCGATCGACGGTTGCAGTGCACCGACCACGCTGCCGGGAGGGAGCAAGGTGCAGAGCTTGTCCTTATCGAGCTCGAACAGCGCCAATAAGCTGTCATCCCACTGCCGGGTGCGCAGGTTAAACAGGTTGGTGCGTGACGCCAGCGAATAGTCGGTACAAAAACGGCCGGTCAGCCTGTGTAGCAGGAAGTCGTGGATGCCGACCAACTTTGCGGCGCGGTGATACAGTGCCGTTTGGTTTTGCTTCAGCCATCGCATCTTGGCGGCGGAAAACACCGGTGAAATCGGCAGTCCGCAGCGTTGATGCACCTGAGGGGAGGCATCAGCCAGGCTGTCGCACAGCGCCTGTGAGCGCGTGTCTTGCCACATCAGCGTGGGTGACAGCGCGTTGCCTTGCGCATCGACAGCGATAATTGACGAACGCTGTGACGTCAACGCCAGCGCGTGCAGCGCCAACCCCTGAGCGGAGAGATACTGCGCCGCCGCGTGCAGCAGCACCGCCAATGCATCATGCCAACGCTGCGGATCCTGTTCCACGCGTCCGTCATCGAAATAGCGTGGCGTGGTGCTGACGGCGTGCTGAAACTGCGTGGCACCCTGTATGTCGAACAGCACCAGCTTCATCTGTGTGGTGCCGGTATCAATTACGGCGATCGTCATCTGTGCGGCCTCCCTTGTTTC
>NZ_JAGFPF010000852.1:0-886 GCF_025962695.1 Candidatus Symbiopectobacterium sp. NZEC135
GCCTCTAGCCCTTTGCGCTCAACAATAGCATTAGTACAATGCGTAGTGCCCAACATGGCACGGCTAATAAGTGATCGATTAATTGACTGATTAACCAGTAACGCTTCAACAGCCTTATCTACAGCGTACATGACATTAGATGTCGTTATCTGCTTAGTCTTGGCAAGAATTTCGCCTCTCGAATCTAATAAGACAGCGTCAACATGTGTCCCGCCAACATCAATTCCTATGCAATACGTCATTTGTATGCCTTTATACAATCTTCGACAGGGGAGTAATCCATCGGGTATTTAAAATAGCGTGGCCCGCAAACTTCAATACCACGTTGACTACGCCATTTATTATTGGCTGGCACACCAATAGCAACCACATTCATTCCATAGCTTAATTTTTCGGCAAGAATGGGAATGCCAGAATCTTCGTCAATAATAATAATTAAATCAGGCGTCATGCACAAGGGGTTGTCATTTTCTAGCGCTAGCAAATATTCATTTTGGAATAACACCTTAAAATTTTTTTTCTTATTGTCCAAACCACTAAAATCAGCATGCCCATAAGTAAAACCGCCTTCACTTCGCTGATTCACTAGGTTCAGTTTCCCACGAAACAAAACATGACCCTGAAGCAGATTAATTAGGGTATTTACCAGGTTGTCTTTATTGGAAATGGCTTGCTGCATCTTTTCACCAATGTTTTTCATCAAGCTAATCGTTCCTGCAATTCCCGATTTTTTTGCTTGAATGGGGGAGATGGGATAAGCAGCAAAAATCGCAGCGCCTCCCATTTTTACAGTGGCATCTCGGGCAAATATCTCAGATTGATAACCATCTACAGCATCAATAAGTACCGTGTTAAGCTTCTCATCGACAACGATAAAGGGTGATGC
>NZ_JAGFPF010000853.1:0-885 GCF_025962695.1 Candidatus Symbiopectobacterium sp. NZEC135
ATCAGTTACATCGGTCGCGCCATTCAGGATAATAAGAAGCGTTATCCCTCCGTGTTGGTAAGCGAACTGATGGAGTATTTGGCGCAAAGCTATCATTTGCCAGGGGATGAAGCGCAGGATCTGGACACCAGCGCTGCACGCGTTTGTGCCCATCTGTGCCGCGAACATACGCGTATGCCGTTTGACAAGGATAACTTCCTTGAGCACGCTCAGCCATGCAGCTTCGCCAGCGAATGGCTGGCCGCTGCCGGGCGCACCGGGCTGCCACAGCCGTTGTTTGATACGCCACTGGCGTCGGTCACTTATCCCGATATTACGTTGGATGCGTTGAAACGTTTTTATCGTCACCCTGTCAAAACCTTTTTCCAGGCGCGTCTGGGCGTGAACTTTGTGGTGCAGAACGACGAACTGCTCGATGAAGAACCGTTCGCGCTGGATAACCTCAGCCGCTATCAGTTGAATGCACAACTGCTCAATACCCTGATTGCGCAAGAGGATGCCGATGAACTGTTACACCGCGCGCGCGCGGCGGGCGAACTTCCTTATGGTGCTTTTGGTGAGTTGTATTGGCAAAAGCAGCGTCAGGAGATGCAGGCGCTGGCTGATAGCGTCAGCGCGGAGCGTGATGCGGTGGGAATGACCAGCCTGGAACTGGACGTGACGCTAGACGGTGTACGCCTGAGTGGCTGGGTGATGCAGGTACAGCGTGATGGGTTGTTGCGCTGGCGACCGGCGCGATTAGGCATGAAAGATGGCGTGGCCCTGTGGTTGGATCATCTGGCGTACTGTCTGGCGGGAGGCTTGGGAGAGAGCCGCATGTATGGCCGTGAAGAGACGGTCTGGCGCTTTGCTGCGGTTTCTGTGGAGGAAGCACAACGCCAGATG
>NZ_JAGFPF010000854.1:0-885 GCF_025962695.1 Candidatus Symbiopectobacterium sp. NZEC135
ACGCTTTATGCCCGGGATTACATGGTTCAGCCGGTTCGGGAAATCGTTATGCGCTGGCATGCAGCACCGGATTATTGCTGATTACGCAAAACACTGCGGCACCGGAAATCAAACACCTGCCTTATTCGCCTTCGCTCCCGCAAGGCAGCGTATCCACGCTGATTGGCGGAAAAGGGATGCAATATTTTATCGGTAATTATGGCCCTGACCGCATTGTGTTGATTGATCCTACCCAGTCTGACAGCTTCCGGCTAATTCAATTGCCAACCCGTCGCGTGCATTTTGCCGTCGATCCGGTGCGCGCTAAATATGCCTATGTGTTTACCGAAGATGGCAAGCTGCATCAGGTTGATGTGATAAAGGGGCAAATTACCCAATCGGTCCGTGTCACCGAACCCTATTCTATGGATGGGCATTGGAACGATCCGCGGCCACGTATTGCGGTGGCTGACGACAAAATTTTTGTTACCGATCCTCTGAAAAGTAAAATACATGTTCTGGATGCCGTGGCATTCACCGAAAGCGGAGAAATCCCGGTTGATGGGCAGCCCTTCAATATTGTGGCTGTAGGCGGTTCCGGCAAGGTGCACGACGACGGACATCATCATCAGCACGAGCATCATCATGATGATGCAAAAAAAGGGAAATGAGGTATCACCTTTTGAGGTGATGTACTCCTGCTGAACTTGAAAAACGGCGCTGTCATGGATGGCGCTGTTTTTTTATTAGCGAATCGCGCTGAATTCATTTGTTTTTTCGCCATCAGAGCGCTTTTGTACTAGGTTGAATAGTGACGGGTTAATGGTAACCCGTGGTTTGTAACGGTGACTGGAGGTGACCATGGGATTCTGGCGTATTGTGTTAACCATTCTTCTTCCGCCGTTG
>NZ_JAGFPF010000856.1:0-884 GCF_025962695.1 Candidatus Symbiopectobacterium sp. NZEC135
ACGCTTTATGCCCGGGATTACATGGTTCAGCCGGTTCGGGAAATCGTTATGCGCTGGCATGCAGCACCGGATTATTGTTAATTACGCAAAACAACGCAGCGCCGGAAATCAAACATCTGCCCTATTCGCCTTCGCTCCCGCAAGGTAGCGTTTCCACGCTGATCGGTGGAAAAGGGATGCAATATTTTATCGGCAATTATGGGCCCGACCGTATTGTATTGATTGACCCGACACAGTCTGACAGTTTCCGATTAATTCAATTGCCAACCCGTCGCGTGCACTTTGCCGTCGACCCGGTGCGTGCCAAATATGCTTATGTGTTTACCGAAGATGGCAAGCTGAATCAGATTGACGTGGTAAAGGGGCAAATCACCCAATCGGTCAGTGTCACCGAACCCTACTCAATGGATGGACATTGGAACGACCCACGGCCACGTATTGCAGTGGCTGACGATAAGATTTTTGTTACCGATCCGCTGAAAAGTAAAATACACGTTCTGGATGCGGTGGCATTTGCTGAAACCGGAGCTATTGCCGTCGAAGGGCAGCCCTTCAACATTGTGGCCGTCGGCGGTTCCGGCAAGGTACATGATGAGGGGCATCATCACGAGCACGACCATCACCATGATGAGGTAAAAAAAGGGAAATGAGGTATCACCTCTTGAGGTGATGTGCCGCTGATAAACGTGAAAAACAGCGCTGTCACGAATAGCGCTGTTTTTTATTCTCGAATGGCGCTGAATGTATTTGTTTTTTCGCCATAGGGACGCTTTTGTACTAGGTTGAAGAGTGACGGGTTAATGGTAGCCCGTGGTTTGTAACGGTGACTGGAGGTGATCATGGGGTTCTGGCGTATTGTGTTAACCATTCTTCTTCCGCCGTTG
>NZ_JAGFPF010000857.1:0-884 GCF_025962695.1 Candidatus Symbiopectobacterium sp. NZEC135
CGTAATAATGATGCGGGAAAGCGTTCCGGCACTGGAAGGCTAACCCTGCATAAGGCTATGTGGAATACCCCAATGATCAATATCCATCTTTTATCTTAGCATCGAAGAATAATGATGTTTAACCTTTGGTGGGATGTCTGTGCTGAAGAGACCCCTCCCGTTTAAGGCTGGGAGGGGGAATACTCAATGTTGGAACAGATTTTTAATGTGATGCGGTTCACTACGCCAGAATTGCGGCGGCGTTGATACTTGTGCGCCCAGGCGTGCGGCCGCATGCCATGGCCAGCGCGGGTTATAGAGCACAGCGCGCGCGATGCCGATAGCATCCGCCTGACCTGTCGCCACAATCGCTTCAGCCTGCTCGGCCTCTGTGATGAGACCAACTGCGATGGTGGTGATCCCCACCTCACGCTTGATGCGCTCAGCATAGCTGACCTGATAGTTGGGTCCTGGCTGAATACGCTGTGCCGGAGAGAGCCCGCCGCTTGAGACATGCATAAAATCGCAGCCAGCAGCGTGCAGCGCGTGGCTGAGCGCAACAGACTGCTCGAGATCCCATCCGCCTTCCACTCCATCGGTGGCGGAAATGCGCACGCCAACGGCTTTGTGCGCGGGGATAACCTCACGTACCGCGCGGAAAACCTCAAGTACCAGACGCATACGGTTATTCAAATCCCCGCCATAGCGATCGTCACGCGCATTCGACAACGGTGACAGAAATTGATGCAGCAAATAGCCGTGTGCGGCATGGATTTCAAACACATCAAATCCGATGCGATCGGCGCGCTGAGCGGCATTGGCAAAGGCTGCGACGACATCCGCGATCTGCTGGGCCGACATCGCCGTTGGTGCAGTTTCATTATCGTCATAAGGCAGGGCCGAAG
>NZ_JAGFPF010000855.1:0-884 GCF_025962695.1 Candidatus Symbiopectobacterium sp. NZEC135
GTCTTTTCTTGAGTGGTATTTCTGACACGTCTTTCTTTGTCTTCAAGTACAGTAGAATTAATGTCTGGCAATGAAGAAACTGGCGTAGTCTCCATTATAAACCTCCTGGAATATAAAATAGTGTAGATATGAACATTATTTATTGACGCTGTGCTTAATATGCGTCTCGATTTTTTTCAAGGAGATAGTTAATGCTTTCAAATCTTTTTTTGCATTTTCCGCAATAATGTTCATGTGGTGGATACCCAGCGGTTTTACCGCCTGTGCATCATGAGGAGAAACGGTATGACCTGCGGAGGTCAGTTCGCTTTTGATCTTTTCAAATTCGGAAAAACATTTTAATAAACGTTCATACTCTACTTCGAACTTTTTAAACTGACTCTGTATATTGCCTGACATGTTGCACCTCTCATCGTTCACGAATAGCTCAGCCGTTGATAGGTCGATGGGTATTCTCTACTGACTTAACCCAGCCTCTAGCGCTGTATTGTGATAACGAAAGTAAATGATCTTGATAATATCTTCGCTCTGTATCACCGCTTCCAGCAATAAGGCAAAGTGCTGATATTGTTCTGGCGTAATGGGTTTCGTCATGGCACAGGTTAATCGATGACGGGCGGCACGCAGCTCCAGCAATGCCTTTTGGGCATCGTCAGCCGAGCCCTGTATACGATCTTCCAATGCCGTCAGCGTCGCCATCGAGTTTCCCTTTAAAAATTGAATGGAAGCGTAATCAGCGTACGCCCTTGTCTGAACGTCACTGCGCTATCACTGATAGCCACAACCGCACTGCCATCGGCCAATCGGCTGCCGATGGACAAGGTATCGCCATTACCCAGCACCAGATAATCGCCGCGACGGCTATGAACAATGCCAGTGACAGG
>NZ_JAGFPF010000858.1:0-883 GCF_025962695.1 Candidatus Symbiopectobacterium sp. NZEC135
CGTTGATAGAGGCGAGCGTGGTGCCACTCTTTCTGTTCCAGTTGCGCACTGTATTGCAAAAGCGCACGCCACAGTTCGGCTTGCCACACCTGCGCATCACCCAACCCGTCCACCAGCGCACCGGCTTGCCACTGTTTGATCCACTCAGGTCGATAAATCAGATATTGATCGAACAGATCCGCAACCCGCTGTGCCAGTTGATGCCGTTTGCGTTTATCCGCGTCATCTTGCAAATAGTGACTCAACGGCAAGAATGACGGGTTATCTTGCTGCTGAGGCAGAATATGCATCAACTTCCAGGCCATCGCTTCCTTGCTGAAGGTGTTTTCCGCCGGAATATCCGGCAACACGCGCCGACACATGTCCCACAAGAAAACCCCGGGCAAAGGAAAATGCAGATTGGCAGCAATCCCAAAGTGAGTCGCGAGTTCGATCTGTAACCATTGCGCCATACCAGGGCTTTGAACCAGGATCGTTTCAGGCTGAAATGGATCCTGCAACGGTTGGCGCGCTATCAGCGTCACCATCAGCGTTTTCAAAATATCTAACTGGTTTGAGTGATAAACCCTGAACATGATGATTCCCGTTTCGGTGCCCGCAAACCCTGCTCACCGTCAATTCAATTGCCTTCTGGCACGGTTCGCTGAGTCGTCTCAGTAAAACAAAACCAACGGTACAAGCGTGCCTGATAGTGCTGCGGCGTTGTCACCGTTGAGGAGACGCGCAGACACGCTGCCGACTGGAACTGCTCCGTCAAATGCAACTGCCATCCCGGAGGAAGATCGCGTTCAAGCAACGCCGATGACTCCCCTCCCCGACCGGCAGCATAAATGGCAAGCTGCTGATATGCCAGATGCCATGCCTGCCGTTGCTGCCATTGATG
>NZ_JAGFPF010000860.1:0-882 GCF_025962695.1 Candidatus Symbiopectobacterium sp. NZEC135
GCCGTTGTATCGCCAGTCTGAAATCTACGCCCGTCAGGGCGTGGCGCTGAGCCGTTCAGTGCTGTCGGGTTGGGTAGATGCCTGTTGCCGGTTGCTGTCACCGCTGGAACAAGCTCTGCAACACTATGTACTGACCGATGGCAAACTGCATGCCGATGACACTCCAGTGCCGGTACTACTGCCGGGGAATAAAAAGACGAAAACGGGGCGACTATGGACCTACGTTCGAGATGACCGTAACGCGGGCTCTCCTCAGCCGCCCGCCGTCTGGTTCGCCTACAGCCCGGATCGAAAAGGCATCCATCCGCAAACCCATCTTGCTGACTTTAGCGGTGTCCTGCAGGCGGATGCGTATGCGGGGTTCAACGACCTGTACCGTCCGGGGCGTGAAGCGGGTGAGGTAAAGGAAGCGGCCTGTTGGGCACATGCGCGGCGTAAAATCCACGACGTGCACATCCGAACGCCCTCGGCAACCAGCGAGGAAGCATTAAAGCGCATCGGGCAACTGTATGCTGTCGAAGCTGAGTTACGCGGGTTACCGGCAGAGCAGCGCCTGAGCCAACGCCAACTGAGGGCGAAACCGCTCCTGAAATCGCTGGAAGGGTGGTTGCGGGAAAAGGTGAAAACACTGTCGCGCCACTCAGAACTGGCGAAAGCGTTCACTTATGCCCTGAACCAGTGGTTGGCACTGACGTACTATGCGGAAGATGGCTGGGTGGAAGTGGATAACAACATCGCGGAAAATGCGCTGCGACTGGTGAGTCTGGGACGAAAAAACTGGCTGTTCTTCGGCTCTGATCATGGCGGTGAGCGGGGAGCGCTGTTGTACGGACTGATAGGCACCTGTCGGCTGAACAGCATAGATCCGGAGCGCTACCTGCA
>NZ_JAGFPF010000085.1:0-11027 GCF_025962695.1 Candidatus Symbiopectobacterium sp. NZEC135
TATCGCCATCACATACCCCAAATAGCCCCCCTTTTACACCCCTATTCGCAGCATTGGACACTCTACGCAAACGCATAATAGTGTCGATAACATTATCATCGTAGGTATTTGTCACTGTGAGCGATCTGTATACCGCCGAAGGCACAATGGATAAAAATTCCCTGTGGCAGCGCTATGTTCCGTTAGTGCGCCATGAAGCCTTGCGTTTACAGGTTCGCCTTCCCGCGAGCGTTGAGTTGGATGATCTGCTGCAAGCAGGAGGCATTGGCCTGCTGAGTGCCGTTGAACGTTTTGACTCTTTGCAGGGAACCGCCTTTACCACCTATGCCGTGCAGCGCATCCGAGGCGCGATGTTGGATGAGTTGCGCAGCCGGGATTGGGTGCCGCGCAGTGTGCGGCGTAATGCGCGGGAAGTGGCACAGGCGATGCAACAGGCGGAACAGCAACTTGGTCGTGCGCCTACGGAACAAGAAGTGGCGCAGTCGTTGAACATTACGCTGGAAGACTATCGTCAGATATTGCTGGATACCAATAATAGCCAGCTGTTTTCTTACGATGAATGGCGTGAAGAACACGGTGACAGTGCTGAAGCGCTTCTGGAAGGCAATGAAGAAGCGAATCCGCTACATCAGCTGATGGAAGGCAGTTTACGCCATCGCGTGATGGACGCTATCGAGAATTTACCCGAGCGTGAGAAATTGGTACTGACGCTCTATTACCAGGAAGAACTCAACCTGAAAGAAATTGGTGCCGTTCTTGATGTGGGTGAATCTCGAGTCAGCCAGTTGCATAGCCAGGCGATAAAGCGACTGCGCGCGAAGCTTATGCAGGAACAGTAGCCACTGCGTGCAGGAATAGTGTTATCAAAGGATATCAGGCTTTACGCATAAGCATGTCTTACCGCGTCATTGGCAAATAATGTCGCCGTTGCATGTTGGTCTGCGTAAAAAGGATATCCACTCTCATGGAATGGATTCATGCTATCTTCACCGCGAAAAAAACAGCTTCTTAGCCGCTATCTGAAAGACTTCAAACACAAGCAAACCCATTGCTCAAATTGCAGGAAACCCCTCGACCGTGTATCGCTGGTGTTTCGCAATCAGCTTATTAATAAAAAAAGTTTGGGTGATTTCGATCGCTTAATTGAAGAGGATGTATGGCTGTCGCTACAAGATGAACTTATTCCGGTGTGTCGATTTTGCAGCGAAGTTTTTTGTAACACACACGCCCGTTATTTCAAGATAAAGGATTTTACCCAGTATCTGATCGACCAAACGGATGTGCGCCACAGCACCATGCGCGAATACGTTATCCGGTTGCGACGGTTGGATGACATTTTGCTGGCGAAGAATCATCCCGAAGAGACGTTTTCACCCACCAGTGTGCAACAACGATTAGGGGAATATTTACCCGAGAAAGAGCACATGTTGTATCGCAGTGCGTTGCGTAAGTATGACCAATATCTCTCCTGGCAACGCCTCTATTGATCTTTTTTGGATGCTGAACTCGCTGGGTTAGCGTTCGGCATCTCGCTGTGCGCCAGGCGGGCAGGGCGGTGTCCTTGCCTGCGGCCGTGTTCGGTTTTTCTCAAAAAAAGTTCAGCGGTAAAAGTCTGCAACGGCAAAGGGTTATATTTTCTGTCATAGATAAATGTTATGGAACTGTAAAAAACGCTTGCCAACACAGGGCATTTTATTGCAATGTCATCTTACTGACATCAACCTGCGTTATTTTTTCCGGGTGATGATCGGGTGTTCTAATACGGTCAATCATTATTCCGTGGAATAGTTGTTGCTACAGTGAGGAACGCACATGGTAATGTCCTTTTGGGGACCCAATCAGCAACTTCTGACATGTCGTTTTCAATATCACCTCTGTTGTCGTCGTCATCAAACGCGATGGTTGATAAAGGGAGGTGAGGGGCTAACTCCCCGTGTGAATTTCTCCCGTAGCCTATCTTGTCTTTATTCTGCTCTACGACTTCATCTTTTTTTCACCCTCGCGCCCCTCTTGCGGGACGATATTATCGTCCGCCGCCGTTATTGGCGGTGCGCTACTCATGTCTCCAGTATCGGCTTAATAAGGAAGCCAACCTCGTTTGTGAGTGAAACGTCACGCACAGTGGTTATGTGCGGTAAGTGAAACAAACTGTAAGGTGCCACTATGGGAAGACAAAAAGCAGTGATCAAAGCGCGTCGTGAAGCTAAACGCGTTATTCGTCGTGATTCACGCAGTCATCGCCAGCGTGAAGAAGAATCGGTCACTTCTCTGGTTCAGATGGGGGGCATTGAGGCTATCGGTATGGCGCGAGAAAATCGCGATACGTCACCGATTGCCGCGCGTACCATCGCCCAGGAGCATTACTTGTCTGCAATAGAAAATAAACAGTTAATCTTTGCCACCGGTGAAGCAGGGTGTGGCAAAACGTTTCTCAGTGCGGCCAAAGCGGCTGAAGCGCTGATTCATAAAGAGGTTGAAAGGATTATCGTTACCCGACCGGTGTTACAGGCTGATGAGGATCTGGGTTTTTTACCTGGCGACATTACTGAGAAGTTTGCTCCCTATTTCCGCCCGGTGTATGACGTATTGCAGCGCCGTCTTGGCGCATCGTTCTTGCAATACTGCTTGCGTCCAGAGATCGGAAAAGTGGAGATAGCGCCGTTTGCCTATATGCGCGGGCGTACATTTGAAAATGCCGTGGTGATTCTTGATGAAGCACAGAATGTCACGGTGAATCAGATGAAGATGTTCCTGACCCGTCTGGGCGAGAATGTCACGGTGATTGTCAACGGGGATATCACGCAATGTGATTTGCCCGTCGGAGTGAAATCCGGTTTGCAGGATGCATTGGATCGTTTTCAGGATGATGAGATGATCGGCATTGTTTCTTTCCGTGCATCGGATTGCGTTCGCTCACAATTGTGCCAGCGCACGCTCTTCGCTTATAACTGATACCTTCTGCCGTCAACGTAGAGGATTACGTTGACGGCAGCCCTTCCTTCCCCGCTGTTCGGCCTTACGCTCGCCACTGATCTCCCCCTGAAACGCCAGCGTCTTTTTTCTGTCATCACGCCGTCGCATTGCTTTCTTACCCTACGGATTCCGATATAAAGTCCCAAAGAGGATGCCCGTATGTTTATGTCTTTCCTGCTTTATTGGCAGGCGGTTTTTACACGCCTGTCCTCCCCACTGCGTTATCTCGCGTTGCTGCTATGGCCGCGTCGGGTTGCACAAAACGCCTCTCGTGAATTACGCGGAGCAGAGTGATGAACCGCTCGGTTGATATCACGGTTAGCGGCCTTTGTTTTCATATTGCGCAGCAACCGATTCTGCGTGACATCGATCTGCATGTCCCTGCCGGTACGGTACTTGCGTTGCTAGGGCCATCCGGCTGTGGCAAAAGCACGCTGCTCAAACTGCTGGCAGGACTGCTGCAACCGACGGATGGCAGCATTGACTTCGCGGGGGTTCGGGTCGCTGAAGCGCGTTTTAGCGCACCGCCGGAGCAACGTGATTTAGGCATGGTGTTTCAGGATTATGCGTTGTGGCCGCATATGACGGTGCGTGAGAACGTTGCCTTTCCGTTGAAGATGCGTGGCCTTAATGCAACGTGCCGCAAAGAGAAAACGGATGCCGCGTTGGAGCGCGTTGGGCTGCACGCCTTGGCCGATCGCTATCCTTCCGCATTGTCGGGCGGGCAACAACAGCGCGTCGCGTTGGCGCGTGCCGTCGTGGCCGAGCCTCGAATCCTGTTGTTCGATGAACCGCTTTCCAATCTTGATCGCGATCTCCGCGAATCACTCAGTAAAGAGATGTCGGTGTTACTTCGTCAGCTAGGCACGACAGCGGTGTACGTCACGCACGACCGCGAAGAGGCGAACACCATGGCGGATGCGATTGCCACCTTATCCGCCGGTCAACTGGTCTCCGTTTCCACCTTAAATGCAGAGTAGGGGAGTTATACGATGAACATGAACACAATACACAGCAGCACAGTTTATCTCAGTAAAACGTTAACATCAGGAGTATTAACAGGTATGGCGCTCTCTTTGGTCATGGCAAGCAGCAGTGCGCTGGCATTGACGGTGTATACCGCAGGGCCAGGATCGTTAAGCAGCAAGCTGGCTGCCGGGTTTGAAAAGGAAACCGGTGTTAAAGTCGATATTTTTCAAGCCACCACAGGCAAAGTCATGGCCAGGCTTGATGCTGAACAAGCGAACCCGCGCGCGGATGTGTTGATCTCCGCCTCGTGGGATACCGCAACGGATTTGCAGCAGCGCGGCTGGCTGCTGCCCTATGAAAGTAAAAATGCAGCCCAGGTGCCTGCACCGTTTAAAACCCCGTATTACGTTGCTCAGGGCATTTCTGCGTTGGGCATTGTGTGGAACAGCAAGAGTGGTACGCCAGAGCCGAAAGATTGGCAGGATTTGGCACAGCCCGCATTCAAAGATAAAGTGACAACCCCCGATCCTGCCCTTTCAGGCGCGTCGTTAGACCTGATTATCGGTTTACAAAATGCACAAGGTGAGAACGCTTGGAAACTGTTTGATGCCTTGAAGAATAACGGCATGATTGTGGCGGGCCCTAACGCGCAAGCATTGACGCCGGTGTTGCAAGGGGCCAAGGCCGCCGTGTTTGGCGCGGTGGATTATGTGGCCTATAACAGCGTTGAGCAAGGTGAGTCGATCAAAGTGATTTTCCCCACCAGCGGCACGGCAATCGCGCCGCGTCCGATGATGATCCTGAAAAGCAGTCAGCATCAGGAGCAGGCAAAAGCCTTTGTTGATTATGTACTCTCACCCGCAGGGCAGGAGGCCGTTGCAGAGGCCTGGTTGATGCCTGCGCGTCAGGATATTGATGCCAAACGCCCCTTGTTTAAATCCCTGACGTTACTCCCGGAAGGTGATGCCGCCAGCACCTCACGTAACGCTATTCTGGCGCGCTTTGCGAGTCAGTTCGGGCAACGTTAAGGATTAACAGCGCCAGCGCAACGCTGGCGCAGGAGTAAAACATGAGAGGTTTTGCATTATTGCCACTGGTGACGGTGGCAATACTTTTCGTGCTGGTGGGGGTTCCCGTTATCTTTGTGGTGCTGCAAGCCGTTTTCCCGTGGCTTGATGAAGGCTCGATGCGTGAACCGTTGAGTGCATTTGTTACCGTGGCGCAGGATCCGCGTATTGGACCCTTGCTCTCGAATACGTTCGGCATTGGTATCGGTGTGGCGTTGCTGAGTGGCTTATTAGGGGTAACGCTAGGCACCTTGCGCGGGTTGTTCCATATTCCCTGTGCTCGAGTGTGGGATTTGTTATTTTTAATCCCCTTTTTGATCCCTCCGTATATTTCGGCCCTGTCATGGATGCTTGCCTTGCAAACGCGCGGCTATCTGGAACAGATTTTCTCATTCAAGTTTAATGCGCTGCTGTTCTCATTGCCGGGCATGGCGATAGTGATGGCGTTGAATATTTTCCCTGTTGTCTACTTTGCCGTCTCGCGCAGCATGGCGAGTCACGGTGGGCGCCTTGCGGATGTTGCCCGGGTACATGGCGCGGGTCCGTGGGCCGCCTTTTTTCGTATTACGTTGCCGCTGGCATTACCGGCGATTGCGGCCAGTTGTCTGCTGGCGTTCGCGCTGGCCATCGAGGAGTACGGTGTGCCTGCCGCGATTGGTCCGCATGCGGGGATCCAGGCATTGACCACCGGCATTGAGCAACGCCTTGCCGATTGGCCCATCGATCTTTCCGGTGCATCGGTGCTGTCGTTGTTGCTCGTTGCGTTGGCATTGACAGCCTATACGGTTCAGCGCGCCCTCACGGCGGGAAAAGACGTTGGCACCATTACGGGAAAACCCGCCGCTATTGTTATTCGCGAGCCGGGGCGCTGGACGCTGCCCATCGTGGCGCTGTTCGCCGGCGTGGCACTGATTGCGGTGGGCATTCCGGTGAGCGCTATGCTGGCAACCGCGTTTTCCGGCACGCTATCCGGTGGGTTATCTGCAGACAATGTGACGCTAAGGCATTTCAGTGCCGTGCTGCACAATCAGAATCAGGCACTCACTGCGCTCTCCAGCAGCATGGGATTGGCAAGCGGTACTGCACTGCTGACGGGGGTTGTTGGTACGCTGGTGGCCTGGCTGGTGACGGTAAGACGTGTTCGCGGTGCAGCGCTATTGGATGGCCTCTCGCTGTTGCCTGTGGCGCTTCCTGGCATTGTGGTTGGCGTGGGGCTGATATTGGCCTGGAACCGAAGCTTCTGGCCGGTTACGCCCTACAACACCTGGGCGATTCTCCTGCTGGCATACAGTTGCCTGTTGTTGCCTTATCCTATTCGCTATGTGAGTGCGGCATTACGTCAACTTGGCCCTAACCTGGAAGCTGCCGCACGCGTTCATGGTGCCTCAACGTTGAGGGCATTGCGCTACGTGGTGGCTCCGCTCGTCTTCCCGAGCTTGCTGGCGGCGATGTTGCTGGTGTTTGCCATCGCCGTCCGTGAACTGGTGACCTCATTGCTGTTGGCACCGGCAGGCGTACAAACCACAGCGATCTTTATCTGGCGACAGTTTGAGCAGGGGTCCGTAGGGCAGGGAATGGCGATGGCAACGGTGGCAATGACGGTAAGCCTGGCAACGATGCTGTTGGGGATTCATGTGTATCAGCGTTTTCAGCCGGGGGAATAAGAATCTGGCTGTAGGCTAAAAGCAAAAACGCCCCCGATTGCTCAGGGGCGTTCTTTTATATGGCGGTGAGAGAGGGGTTCGAACCCTCGATACACTTTCGCGTATACACACTTTCCAGGCGTGCTCCTTCAGCCACTCAGACACCTCACCGGGGGTTGCCGTTCAAGGGCAACGGGGCGGTACTATAGGGAGTCGGCCGCTTTCGGTCAAGCAGAATTTTATGGATTTCACGCATCTGATTACACAGTGAACGCTTGAGGTGGAACCGCCAAGATTGGAGGCGATAATACAGCTATCGATAGGGGAAAAGCGCGTATTAACGCACAAAAAAACCGCAGGCGTTTCCACCTGCGGCTGATTAATCGATACCGCAACTTTCCCTATAGGGAAATTATGCCAGCAGCGATTTGATAAAGCTGGTCAGTTCTGCATCTTTGCTGTTGGCAAAGAAGTATTCCTGGAATTTAGCACCAGAAATAGCACCTTTAACCAGATCCTGGTCCAGACCTTTCAGGATGGAGATCAGATCGTTATAGGTAACTTCTTTCACGGCGTCCAGGATCTTCTTGTTGCGCTGTTGCGGAACAACACGGTCGCTCGGGTAACCACGGCCACCTTCTTCTTTGAACAGTTGAGTGAACAGGTTTTCCAGGTTCAGCTCAGCACCCCAGCCGAAGCCTTTGGCATACGGCAGAGAAACGGCGTTACCGTTGTTGATCTGGGAGAACAGGTACGCATCGGAAGGGTCAACAACCAGACCACAGATCACGCCCGGGAAAGAGTTACAGGCCAGCATCGCGCCCTGACCAGTACCGCAACCGGTTACCACGAAATCAGCAGCACCAGAGTTCAGCAGGATAGCAGCCAGAATACCGTTCTGGATGTAGGTCAGTTGTGCAGCGTCATCAACGGCGTACTGACCGTAGTTGTATACGGTGTGACCTTGCGGTGCAACGGCTTTAGTCAGCGCTTCGGCAATGATAGCGTTCTTGGCAGCCTGGCTGTTCTCGTTAATCAATGCAATTTTCATGTTCGTTCCTTTATTGTGACGGACAACTACAAATACTAAAACACTATTTCATTTCGATGGGTGCAGTATACCTTGTCAAAAATAAAGCGCAAATCATCCCAGCAACTACAAATACTAAAACACTATTTCATTTCGATGGGTGCAGTATACCTTGTCAAAAATAAAGCGCAAATCATCCCAGCGCAGAATTGCTTTTGCAGTGGCAAAACCGGGCCTGTGCCACATTTTCATTGTTATACATTACCTGACAAACAACCGGCACAAGAGGCTCTACTATGCATAGATGCAGGTACTGCTCGCCTGACGAGCACAGATGATAATGATACCGACATCGGGGAGATGGCAATGAGTCAATGGATGCAGCAGATACAAACGCTCCTGGGGGCAGCAGGAGCAAAAGCGGGCTCGGCAGCGAGCAGTGCCAAAAATGGCAATCTGGGTGATATGCTCAAACCTGCGGCGTTTGGCGGATTGGCGGGGGTGTTGCTGGCGAACAAATCCACCAGAAAGATGCTGGGATCTCTGGGTAAAAATGCCCTGATCATTGGCGGAAGTGCCGCGGCTGGCGTTATGTTGTGGAACCAATATAAAAAGCGCGTACGCGATACCCACGTCGAGGATGCCGACTTCGGCGCGCAGTCATCCAGCGACAACGTGCGTGCCCGTCGCTTGATCATGGCATTGGTTTTTGCGGCCAAGAGTGATGGACATATCGATGCCACAGAGCAGCAACGCATAAAAGAGAACGTCAATGAACTTCAACTGGGTGCAGAAGCTGAAACCTGGATACAAGAGGCTATCGATCAACCGCTGGATCCTGCGCTGTTAGCACGTGGCGTTAAGAATGAGGATGAAGCGTTGGAGGTTTACTTCTTAAGCAGTGCGGTGATTGATGTCGACCATTTTATGGAGAAAAGCTACCTTAATGCGCTCGCACAGGAGCTGAAAATTCCGGCAGACGTTTGTGAGTCAATTGCTAATGAAGTGCAGAGCAAGCGGGCCGCATTGTAACGGCGTGGGAGAGGCGTGGACGGTGCGAAAACCGTCCACATGTTGCGATTAGAACGCGGTGGTATCTTTGAACAGGCCCACTTTTAATTCGTCAGCCGTGTAGATCTGTTTTCCATCAACCAACACTTCACCATCGGCAATGCCCATCACCAAACGGCGATTGATAACGCGCTTGAAGTGAATACGGTAGGTGACTTTTTTAGCCGTTGGCAAGACCTGTCCCGTGAATTTCACTTCACCCACGCCCAGCGCACGGCCTTTACCTTCACCGCCCAGCCAGCCGAGATAGAACCCGACCAACTGCCACATGGCATCCAACCCCAGGCAGCCAGGCATTACTGGATCGCCGATAAAGTGGCAACCAAAGAACCACAGATCGGGCGTAATATCCAATTCGGCTTCGACGAAGCCTTTGCCATGATTACCGCCGTCTTCCGTCATTTTGACGACACGGTCCATCATCAACATGTTTGGGGCAGGTAACTGCGGGCCTTGAGGGCCAAACAGTTCACCGCGGCTAGAGGCAAGAAGGTCTTCTTTCGTATAAGATTCGCGTTTATCTACCATATTCTCAGTAAGCCTTATTCTAGTGAAGCACGCAGGTTAGCTTACACCTGTAAGCTGAGCAACCCAGAAACATCTGGTTAAACCAGTTTCTCACCGAAAAAACCACGGGAAGCGGCGTCGTTCCGGCGGTGAGAATTGTGCAATTCGCTCTTTTATCAAGCCCAACAGATTTGGCTGTTGTTCATCGTCATAGAGCATGTTGGTTAATAACGTGATGGCTTCCGGCACCGTTTCCACTGGAATGATATGGAACTGCCCGGCACGAACGGCCTCTACCACATCGGCATTCAGACTCAAGTGACGAAGATTGGCCGCAGGAATAATGACACCCTGATTGCCGGTGAGTTCTCGGCGCTGGCAAATTTCAAAGAAGCCTTCGATCTTCTCATTGACGCCGCCAATGGGTTGCACGCGGCCAAACTGATCGACCGAACCGGTGATCGCGAGTTGCTGATTAATCGGTTGCAGTGACAAGGCGCTGATTAATGCGCACAGCTCGGCCAACGACGCACTGTCGCCATCCACTTCGCTGTAGGATTGCTCAAACACCAGCGATGCAGAGAAGGGGAGCTGCTGCTCAAGTTCCAGTTCAGAAATCAGAAATGCCTGCATGATCATCATGCCCTTGGCGTGCAAGTTACCCGCCAGCTCGGCTTTGCGATCGACATCCGTAAATTCGCCATCGCCAGGGTGAACAACGCAGCTAATGCGTGTGGGCTCACCAAATGCCACCGGATGACCGGGGTATTCGAGTACCGAGAGTCCGTTGATTTGACCAACGACTTCGCCTTCGGTTTCGATCACAATCTGACCCAGCTCAATTTCGTCATGCATACGCTCAGCCAGATAGCCTTCGCGCCAGCGTTGGGCGGCGATCGCCTCTGTGATGGTCTGGGCAGTGATAGACTCTTCTTGGGCGTATATGGCAATGTGCTTGAGCTGATGCGTAAGCCATTGCGGGCAAAGCGGTAAGCTGCCCTGATCACCACTGTAACGCACGGCTAATTGCAGCAGTGAAGGCCAGGCATCCGCCGCGAGTAAGGGGAGATGATTGGCGGTACATAATGCATTAATGTATGCACACCAGCGCGACATATCATCTTCGTCGATCAGCGGCAATTCGGCTTCAAATTCACCGTAAACCGCCAAGTCACGCAGATCGGGTTCAATATCGTGCAGGTCGCCAAGGCTTTCGCGGTCGCCAACTACGATCAACCGTATGTTTATTGGCATCGGCGGAATAGCGAGAGGTAAAGGGCGGCGTTCATCGGGGGAAAGCCAATGGTACTGGCCTTCTGCAATAATTTGCTTCAGGCGTAGCCACAACAAAGGTTGTGCTAACAAGGTGCGTGCGGTCAGGATCAACGTGCCGCCATTGATACGGTGTAACAAGCCGGGTTGCAGGCTAATGCGTTCCTGAAAATAGCGGACACAGCCGAATAACTGTTCTGCTTCGATCCATGCCTGGAACTCACATACCTGCTGAGCCGCGAAATTATCGTCTAATTGTTGTGCAGGCTGAATGTCAACCCGGTCGTGCTCAATACGATAACGGCTACCGCGCGGGGCTGAGATCGGTGGGCATAAATGCCTTACCGCCCCTGTAATGAGTGCGAGGTAATCATGGGTCTCTTCTGCCTTCACCAACATATAGGACGACGGTGAACGCGGATGGCAAAATACCTTCAGGCTATCCGCCAGCCGGGGCTGAAGCGCAGCAAAATCCAGCGATTCAAGCTTGTCTGC
>NZ_JAGFPF010000859.1:0-882 GCF_025962695.1 Candidatus Symbiopectobacterium sp. NZEC135
ACCGTGCTGGCTCAGACGCAATCCGCCCCGCTGCATGACCTTCTCACCATCATGCTGAAAAAATCAGACAACATGATTGCAGATACGGTTTTTCGCACCATCGGGCACGAGCGCTTTAGCGTGCCAGGCACCTGGCGCGCCGGAGCCGATGCGGTGCGTCAGGTGCTGCGGCAAAAAGCGGGCGTCAATCTGGACAACAGCATTGTGGTTGATGGCTCTGGCCTGTCGCGCCATAACCTGATTTCACCCGCCACCATGATGCAGGCGCTGCAATACATTGCTCAGCACGATAACGAATTGAAGTTCATCGAGATGCTGCCTCTGGCGGGTTACAACGGCACCTTACAATACCGTGCCGGGCTGCATGAAGCCGGTGTAGACGGCAAGGTTTCCGCGAAAACCGGTGCGCTGCAAGGGGTGTATAACCTCGCAGGCTTTATCACCACGGCCAGCGGCCAGCGCATGGCTTTCGTGCAATTCCTGTCGGGCTATGCGGTGCCGCCTGAAGATCAGCGTGCGCGCCGTGTGCCGCTGGCGCGCTTTGAAAGCCGTCTGTACAAAGATCTTTATCAGAGCAATTGAGGTAAAAAAAAGCACGATCCCCAAAAGGGATCGTGCCTGATGTCGTGCCAGCAACATCCTCCGTCACCGGAGGATCGTAGCCTGAGAATTATTTCTGGTAGATGATCTCGACACCTTCGTCGTCATCTTCATCCCAGTCGTCATCCCACTCTTCTTCGGCTTCATTTTCCACCGCCGCCAGCTGTTCACGGTGATAATCATCCCACATGAACTCGACTTTTTCGGGCCCTTTCTCTTCGATAGCCATGGCTTTCGGCTGTGTTTCCAGGAAGTTCATCACATCCCAGCACAGTGCGTTGG
>NZ_JAGFPF010000862.1:0-881 GCF_025962695.1 Candidatus Symbiopectobacterium sp. NZEC135
AATTCCGGTAACTGCTCGCGGTGACGATCGTGATAACGCTGGATGATGTGGGGAATGATGTCGCCCAGCGGTGCTGAAGGCCAGTGGGTTTCTGTTGAAGGTTGCTCCGCCAGAGCGCTCAGGCGCGCTTCCAGTGCCTCAATGTCCAGCTCCAGCTTGTTGGCGGCACGCAGCAGCGTTTGCTTGCCGCCGCAGCAAAAATCGAGATTAAATTCACGGAAAAGTACAGTAGCGCGAGGAATGGCAATAGCCAATTCCCCCAGCGTACGATCGCGGTAATGCATGATAAGGCCCTCAGCGGTGAAAACATTAAGATGTATTTTAAATGCATCTTATGGCGATGGATATAACTAAAAAGAGGTACGGTGAGGGGGGTTACTGAGGTTTAAATTTAACCGGGTGATACCCAGACCAGAGCTGTCGCTTTTCCGGTTCCTTGGGTAGCGTTTTCCGCACAAAACTCCTGCCCGTATTGGTGAGCAAGCGGTTCAGATCAATAGGGGTATTGCCTTCGCTTTTGAACGCGCGGTCAAACTTTTTTTCTTTAATCGATTCTGGACTTAACGAGTCGACATAACCAGAAAACGCTTTTGTCTCCCGTTTGAAAGCATTGGCAATTTGTTGGCCCAAAGGGTTCGAACCATCTGCTGAGTAACAAGAAATGACTCTGATGTGCTGATAAAACGCCAGCGTTTCTGCTCGGTAATGATAGTCATACATGTACTTTAGGTCTGCACCATCAACCCTATCCGGTTTTCCCTCTAGTAACAGACTCATTTCTCCCTTGCCGTTGTCGTTAATGCGCCCATGGCCGAGGATGTTTAACCGTTTGGTACCTTTATACGTATCGTCGAACCAATAAATATGGCGTTCGTTTGGGT
>NZ_JAGFPF010000861.1:0-881 GCF_025962695.1 Candidatus Symbiopectobacterium sp. NZEC135
GATCATCGTAGACCACAAAGATCCGCTGGATACTCTCGCTTATGCTGCCGCTATTCTGGTGCTGGTGGTGACGCTTTATCTGGCTAACAGCAAACGGCTTATGCGGGAGTGACAGCGCGTTATGCCAGCAGCGGACACTGTGGTGGCAGCCGACAGGTCAAGGCGGCGGGCAGGATCTCAATGCGGAACCGGTTGGCGCTTAACGGCTCGCCGTCCAGGTTAAAGGTGATGTCGTCAGGCGCAACGATCTCCAGCCAGGGCAAGGTTGCAGCGATCACGTTTGGATTTTCGCTGCCAGTGAACAGTGCCTGAAGCATATTGGGTAGCAACTCTTTGGCCGAAAGCACGCGCAGTTGCAACTGCCCATCGTTAATCAGCGCCTCCGGGCACAGCGGTTGGCCACCACCCGCCTGCCGTCCGTTACCGATGGCGATCACCAGCGTATCACCTGACCATTGAAAGTCCGGGCCGCGAATGTCGCAGCGCTCTGCGGTCAGCATATCCATACGCAGCAGGGCGTGCAGCACATAGGAAGCACCGCCCAGTGCGGATTTCATCTTCGAGGGCGTTTCTGTGGTGATGCGTGTGGCGAAGCCGCCGGTCGCCATATTGATGAAATAATGGCTGTCATTGACGCAGGCAACATCGACAGGCGTCGGGTGCCCTTTCAGCGCCAATGCGAGTGCATGTTCGATATCAAGCGGGATCTGGCAACTGGTGGCAAAATCATTCGCGGTGCCAAGCGGGATGATCCCGAGTGCTGGGCGCTGGGCTGGCCCACATTGCACCAATGCGCTGGCGACCTCATTGATGGTGCCATCGCCACCGGCAGCAATCACATTATCCACCTTAAGCTGTACGGCCTCCTCGACGTAGCGTTT
>NZ_JAGFPF010000863.1:0-880 GCF_025962695.1 Candidatus Symbiopectobacterium sp. NZEC135
TCAATACCCGTTAACTGTTGTAAATAGGCGGTGCTGAGATGCTGGCCGGAGCCTATGCCCGCCGTGCCGTAATTGTATTTCCCCGGATTGGCGTTGATGTGCGCCAACACTTCCGTCAGGTTTTTCCCCGGCAGGTCGGGCGAGACGGCGAAGACGCTTGCCTGATCGCTCACCAGAGAGATGGATTTGAAATCCTTGAAGATGTCATAGCGCAAGTGGGTGTTGAGTGCCGGTACGGTCACGTGATTGGATGAGGCGAACAGGAAGGTGTGACCATCGGTCGCTCGTGCCACGTATTCGGTGCCGACAGCCGCCCCGGCACCGGGACGGTTTTCCACCACAAACGTCTGACCGAACGATTTGCTCAGGCGTTCCGCCAGGGCGCGAGCCAACAGATCGGTGCCTCCGCCGGGTGGGAACGGTACCACCAGCTTGACGGTTTTGGTGGGCCAGTCAGCGTTCGCCGCCATGGCCGGTGACCCCAATGCTATTCCGGCGGCCACTAAGGATGCGGATGCTAACTGTAACCAGCGACGGCGTGATATCCCCGATGTATTCATAATGTGTTACTCCTCAATGATTTTATTGTTATACCCGTCATACTTCGAGTTGCAGATGCGTTGGCTACGCTCACTCACCCGAATCACTTACTTGAGTAAGCTCATCGGGGTTCCCTCTCTTGCCGCCTTCCTGCAACTCGAATTATTTAGGGTATAGATAGCTGCTAAGCCAGTAATGGAACGGGCTATTCCCACGCTTTCAGCGCTTGCCAATCTTCCGGGGTTGCGGTGGAAGAGAAACGGTGCAGCAAGCGTGTTTTTTCTTCCTGTAACGGCTGTAAACGCGCAATTGTGTCGTCAAGCAAGGCATAGGGAATGGC
>NZ_JAGFPF010000864.1:0-879 GCF_025962695.1 Candidatus Symbiopectobacterium sp. NZEC135
AGGTACGCGTACCCGCCGACATCTCCATGGTCGGCTTTGTTGATATTGCCTGGGCCAAATATCTGCACCCCACCTTGACCACCATGCACAATCCGATTGGGAAAATGGCGCGCCGTGCCGCGACGCTGGCGTTACAACTCAACGCCGGTATCGTCGGGCCGCCACAAAATAATTGCTATTGCGCTGAGCTTATCCCGCGAGCATCGGTCAGGCATCTTTAATTCCGCCTTGTCAGCCCGGCGCAAGCCAGAAAAATGCGAATGGCGTCGCAGTGATTCAGCCAATGAAACCCGTTACACCCACGGCAGTCCGGGATCACATTTATATCGCCTCACTCTGAATACGCTGGGCCCCTTCAACGCTTAACAGGAGTGATAAATGAAAGCCAAAAAGGAGCTTAATCTGGGATTGGCGCTGCTGCCCATCGTTGCCATGCTTACATTGTTGGTTATTGGTTATGGTCAGTATAAATTGCCCATCGAGGCGCTATTGCTGGTTTCGGCTGCCGTTGCGACAGCAGTAGCCTATTGGCAAGGCTACCGCTGGGTGGAGGTCATGGACGCTATTGTCACTAAGCTGGCCAAAGCGATGCCGGTGATACTGATATTGATTTGCGTCGGTGGCATGATCGGTGCCTGGATGCTGAGCGGCACGATCCCTTATATGGTGTATTGGGGCCTGAAACTGATCAGTCCTCAATATATCGTTATCACGGCCTTTCTTATCACCAGTGCAACGTCGGTCTGCACCGGTACTTCGTGGGGCACCGCAGGCACCGTGGGTGTGGCGTTAATGGGCGTCGCCGCAGGCCTCGATGTCTCTTTAGCCGCCACAGCGGGCGCGGTGGTGTCAGGGGCCTATTTTGGCGACAAACTGTCA
>NZ_JAGFPF010000865.1:0-878 GCF_025962695.1 Candidatus Symbiopectobacterium sp. NZEC135
CGGGTAGCGAGTTGGGTCATTGAGACGGAATAGTGGTGTCCGTTGCGCTGACACGTTTACAGTGAATGATGACGCCATCCTTAAGAGAAGTGCAGTTTATTCTCGCGGGGATGACGTCAACCCAAAGTACATCGACTCAGTCGGAAGGTCCCTTACCGATCAGACTCACCTCCAATCTCGTTTTATTATTATCACCTTTTGAAGGTGTTAATAGAATACTTTGAATACTAGGCGCGCTGAGGCTGATCGTTTTTGTTTTTGATACTGAAAATAGATTTGAGTTAATCATGTTTGTGACGCTGATATTTATTTTTTGCTCATCCTTATTCTTGCCTTGAGATAGAGATACGGAGTTCAGGGATGAGTGTTTGATATTTAATATTCTCTTCAGTATGTTGTAGGGTGAATGGTTACTTAAATGACTTTCAGAGTTGAAATCAATGACGACTGTAGGGGAAGATGTTTTAACTGCTGTCGCTGATAACATAACTATCTCCTTAGTTGAGCTCATAGAGTAATTTGTATTGCGGTCAGTTAAGAGCCAGGAAACGCTTTTTTTTATCTGTGGTATTTTCTTAAGAGATATGAAGTGGTTTTGTTATGTTGTTCATAAGGAAACGCATGGCTGTATTTCCCTTACAATGTATGTTCTATGAGAGTTAACTGATTATATGTGTTTGTTAATAGTCGATTATATTCAATTTAAATATAACCGACTGTTTAAGTATTTTGAATGCGATTAAATATCAACGCGTGATATCTGCTTCTGGTGACGGTTTTTCTGCTGTCGCGTTCGCCTTGTACCGTTCCATATACTGGTGCTGGAAAATGCACATGCGAATGGTATTCCGGTATTCGCCGTTAATAAAAAACTCGTG
>NZ_JAGFPF010000866.1:0-878 GCF_025962695.1 Candidatus Symbiopectobacterium sp. NZEC135
CACTAATTTTATATCGAGACTGACCTTTTTGGCTGCATCAGAAAGCATTGATTCATAAGATTCTTTTAATTGGTTGATGCGCCGAAAGTCGAGCGCAGAGTTGCGAATACGCGAAATATCAGAATGTGAGGTAGGGAAAGTGTTCGATCTTTCTCTCATTCCTTCACAAAGGTTATTGTTGACTTGGTCTGATAGGTTGGATTTTATCTCTGCAATCAACATGCAGTACCTCTACCGATTGAATAAGTGATATTGATTAAAAACATAATGTAATCGATAGCGTGGGAGTTTATTTTTCAAGTATCGACTGTTTTTTGTATATTTTCATTTTTTGTAATAACGACATGGTGTTGGAATGGAAGTTACATAGCGAAATTGAATATAAATCGTCACAATTATTTCTGATGGAAATTATAGGAAGTGAATATGTCAACACTCGGTAAACTGCACCCTTTACTTTTGCGGTATTCCGAAAGTCCATTAGGAGAGATCGGTATTCATCGCACTGTACGTGACTCGCTCAATGCTATAAATCCCGCTAAATTTCCATCAATATAAGAGTGATTGCATTCTCGAACTTATCCGCATATTCGCTAAGTCACTGGCTTGTTTTCTCCGCGGACTCGAGGTAGAAAACGGCAATCCAGCATTTGGGGGCAGGGTGGGTGATAATCGGTGGGTAATGGGCTTTGGCTTTCAGGCTGTGCTTGGTTTCAATGGCGGGACGAACGGGTGATCAAAATGGCGCTACAGCGGAAATACCACCGCTTAGCACCATGAGTAGATATCGTTAGATAAAGCCCTAACGCATCTGTGAGCCTGTATGATTTTTCTAGGTTTTTTGCTGAGCGGATCTTGCTATCAGTTAACATGGGCGG
>NZ_JAGFPF010000868.1:0-877 GCF_025962695.1 Candidatus Symbiopectobacterium sp. NZEC135
CAGCCCTGCCCCCGCTACCAGTGGAATAGTACGAATACGTTCCAGCATCGGCCGCAGATTATAGGCGGTGAACAGCACGCCGCCATCGTCCAGCGCCACCGACATACCGACCAGGTTACTCTCGGGCGCGCTACGTCCTCGATCGCTGGCTTTCAGCGCGCCCTTTTCTACCAGCAGCGCCTTCAGGCAAGGAACATCCATTTTGCACGCGGTATGACTTGGCCCAGACAACATCCAACCCGCGTTGTGATAGAGGATCTCGCCCTGCTTACTCATCACCAGAAACAGAGGTAACTCATCAGTTTTAGCCTGATTATCGCGTTTGAGCTGAGCGATCAGCGTAGAAGTATCGGTCAGCCGCGCTTGGGTGGCATGGTCATGGATATTGCCCAGTATGACGTCGCGTACATGGGTGCGGATCAACGTTTCACTCAATACGCTGAAGCCGACAATGCAGCACAGCACCATCAGCAAAAACAGAAACACCAGCGTAATAAACTGGCGAAACTGTGCGGTGCGAAGAAATACCGGATAACGGTTAGCGCCGTGCACGCACAAATGGCGAATTTTCTCACGCCATCCGTTAGCCGGCCATCTCAGCGCGGGTTCATTGTGTGCGCTACGCGGCATCCGTCTTTTCCACAGCGCCCAGGGCGTAGCCCAGCGATCGCAAGGTTTTGATCAGCGGCCGGGGAAAGCCTTTGTCGATCTTGGCCCGCAGCTTGGACATATGAACATCGATCAGGTTAGTCTGCGGATCGAAGTGATACCCCCAGACGCGTTCCAATAACAGTGTCCGTGTGATCACCTGCCCGGGGTTTTCCATCAAAATGATCAGCAGCTTGATCTCTTTATCGGTCAGATCGATGCGCTGCCC
>NZ_JAGFPF010000867.1:0-877 GCF_025962695.1 Candidatus Symbiopectobacterium sp. NZEC135
AGTATCTGGCAGGCGATTCGTCAATTGGGGGCAGAACGTATTGGTCACGGCGTGGCCGCCATTGTGGATAAATCGCTGATGACGCACATGGCGCAGCAGCAGATCGCCATTGAGTCCTGCCTGACGTCAAACATTCAAACCAGTACCGTCATGTCGTTAGCCGAACATCCTCTGCCCCACTTTCTGCGCCACGGTATCCTCGCAACCATTAATACTGACGATCCGGCAGTACAAGGGATCGAGATAGCGCACGAATATCTCACAGCCGCCCCGCAGGCCGGGTTGACCGTAGCGTTTCTTTCCGATTGGGACAAACAGCGTATTCGGGAAAAGGTACAACGTAAGCGCGCTCGCGTATAAACTCAGGTTCCTAGGGGCGACACCTCGCCCCTACAGGCTAATAACACGGTTTATCCAGCGCAACCGGCTTAACAGACAGCAAATCAGGTATGACAGCACGAAGGTCAGCACGCCATAGAGCACAATAAAGCCATAGACGGTTAAGAAGCTGAACGCCGGATACAGCCAGTCATAAAGCGCGGTGTTGTTAATCTCTATCACGAAAATATTGTGCACCAGATAAATCCCCAACGTCTTACTGCCAACCTGACTGATCATCCCTTCAAGCCGGGTAAAACGGGTATGTAGCATCAAATAAAACAGGCAAACGGCTGAGATTTGCAGTGGCAGGTTATAAAACTTCCCGTAGAAAAACACGATGCCCCAGTGCTGCGTGAGCAGAGTTAACGCACAGAAACTGAGTAATGCCAGCGCGATCCCCGGTAAATAGTGACGTGCCGATAATGAAGTATGCTGGTACACCAATCCAAAATAGCCACCAATAAGAAAACTGACCAGACCAAATACCTGGCTGGAC
>NZ_JAGFPF010000869.1:0-877 GCF_025962695.1 Candidatus Symbiopectobacterium sp. NZEC135
GCGGCAATCAGGGTCAGCAGCGCGGCACTGACGTGGCGGGTCAATTGGATTTTCATCATGGGGTTCCTGTTTCAACGTTCCTGGTTTAAAACGAAATCGGGTTAAAAATTTGCAACGCGCTCATCAGCCCTGAGGGTAATGGCAGGCTAACAACAGTGGGATGCACATTGAGGGGAAGTGAGGGAGCGTTGTTTATTTGAAAAACTATATCATTCAAAACAAACAGGAATTTATATCATCACGTTATATCTTATCACCATTTGCTCGGTTACAACCTGCTGGCAGGCTTTTACTATTACAAGTTATAGCCTGTGCGCAAGAGTTGGCACAGCGTAGAAAATCAAGGGATTACCGTGTTTGCCATCAAATCTCCCGGTGTTTATCACCACCAGTCTGGCCTGCTTTCACGTGTCGGTGAACTGATCGCGCCGTTTTCGCGCCACATTGCCGTATTAACCAGTCCACGCGCCTGGGCCGCGGTGGAACGTGCACTCTCCACCAGTTTGACGCAGTCCGACGTCCAGTTTGAGGTGTACCTGCTGGAAGGGGAATGCACGCGTGAGGCGATTGCACATCATCAGCATGAGATAGCTCAGCGCGGTATGCATGTCGTCCTCGGTGTTGGCGGTGGACGCGTGATGGATTGCGCCAAAGCGGCCGCTGACGGGCTGGAGAACGGACAGGCGATCACCCTGCCGACCATTGCCGCTACCTGTGCGGCCTGGTCCCCGATCAGCATCCTGTATGATGAACAGGGTGGGCATCAGGGAACGCAGGTATTGCAACACATGCCGGTGATGGTGCTGGTGGATAGCGACGTGATTGCCCGCAGCGATGTGCGCTATCTGAAAGCCGGGATCGTCGATGCGCTGGCTAA
>NZ_JAGFPF010000086.1:0-11024 GCF_025962695.1 Candidatus Symbiopectobacterium sp. NZEC135
AGGCCCAGGGTCACCGCCAATCCTTCGAGAACGGTTTTCTCGTTGAACCACTGATAAACCACATGCCATTCAAAGTTTTTATTGGTGCTGACAGACCAAAGGACATAAAAAGCGATAACCAGCGTTAAGCCCCAGGACAGCCGCTGGCTAAAGCGGCTGGGTGGCAGGGCTCTGGCAACATTTCTCAGTGTATCCACGACCAAAGAATACCTCTTAACGTTGTTGGCGATGTAACGAACGGCTTCTGCGAAGAAACGTTGATTACTTGGCTAAATTGATGCCCGGCGCAGGCAGCATGTTATCTGACAAGTGCCATTTCTTCATGACGGCAGCATAGGTGCCATTATCAAAAAGTTGTTGGTAGGCCGCCTGAATTACTGGCGTCAGCGGTGAATCTTTGGCAAACACGGATCCCTGATAGAGATCGTTAAAACCGTTGTGTTGTCCGGTACCAGCCAGTTCGAGCTGCCCGTTAGTCTGCTCAACGAAATAGGTCAGCGGTGCCTGAGAGGAGAAGAAGGCATCTGCACGGCCAGAACGGACAGAAAGGATAGAGGTGGGTTGGTCTGTGTAGGACTGCACCGCAATCGCTGGTTTCCCGGCAGTTGTACAGGCTTCTGATTGCTTGACGAGTACTTGTTCGGCAGAACCACCGGACATTACGGCAATACGCTTACCGCAGGTATCGTCCAGCGTATTGATTTTTTCCGGGTTACCGCTTTTGACGGCAAATACCACGAATTCTCGCACAAAATCGACGAAATCGTTTTTCTCCTGACGCGCTGGAAAATCGCCGATTGGTCCTAGCGCAAACTGATAACGCCCAGACTGTATGCCACTCAACAGGCCTGAGAGCCCACTGACGGAAGCATGTTCGACTTTAACCCCCAGCAATTCACCCAACGCTTTGGCGAGATCGGCACTGGCCCCGTCTAGCGAGTGTGTACCGTTAACAATCTGATAAGGAGGGAAGGAGCCGTTGTTGACGGCATTGAGCACGCCGGCTTTTTTCACCTCATCCGGCAAGCGGTCGTGCAAACTTTTGTTCAGGGTCTGAGTCGGAATGTCAGCGGCCAGCGTGCTTGCAGAAAACAGTGAACTCATGAGTAGCGCGGTATATCCCAATCTTTTCAGTGTCATGCTGTGTTCTCCTCTGCCTTTATTGGATGCAGATGTCAGTGATGGTGGTGAAAATCAGTGATGGTTATTGAAACTATCCTTGTGCTTCGTGTGGCAACCGCGGTGCAACGAAACGACGGTTAACCAGTGCCGGTAAAATGTCGCGGGCATAGGCGGTGCGTTGTGGGTCGATCTCAGCATAGACCAGCGCAGGCGTTTCAGGGGCCTGAACCACGACAACGCCGAGCGGATCGACCACCATACTGTTACCGATGTTGCGTACACCGCACTCGCCAACCGCCACTACATAGGTGGTGTTTTCCAGCGCACGGGCGCGAACCAGCAGTTCCCAGTGGGTTTCTTTCAGCGGTCCTTTGACCCAGGCTGCGGGCAGCACCAGCAGATCTGCGCCATCCAATACCAAACGACGGGCGAGTTCGGGGAAGCGTACGTCGTAGCAGGTCATCAAACCAACGTTCAATCCGGCAACGTTGACCAATGGCGGGACATCTTCTCCCGGCACCACGTTTTCTGATTCTTTCATAGCGAACGCATCGTACAGATGTAATTTGCGGTACTGCGCGATGATTTCACCGTTGCGAACCGCCACCAGCGTATTCCAGACTTTCTCGGTGCCATTCGGAACGTGAATGCTCATCATAGTAGTCATGGTGTTGCCGCGACTGGCTGCGAGCACCTGCGTCATAAACGGGCCATCAAGGGGTTGCGCGGCGGTCAGCACCAGCTTGGGATTGGTGATATCGCGAGCCAGAATGCCTTCCGGCAGCACCAGAAGATCGGCACCGGCCTGATTGGCCTGTTCCATCAGCGAGAGCGTGGTGATGACATTGTTTTGCCACTCTTTATCTACCGCGAATTGTCCCAACGCAACTTTCATAGCAACCCCTGTTATCCATCACTTCGTTAAAATTCACATCATTACCGGCATGACCACGGGAACAGCGCTTGCGGCGTTAAGCATTCCTCCGTGATCTTCTGCGCATGCAGTTCACGGGCGAAATCAGCGATCATCACTTTATTCACTTCAAAGCCGTTATCATTCCAATTGGCGGGCAAATCCAGCGCAGTTCTGCGCAAATCGTCCAGCAGCCATGGCGTGGTGTCGGCATACTTGATGCGTTTGTTCATCCACATGGCGTAGGATTGATCGATGACCTCGCTCAATGCTTCCGGCAGCCAGGGGTGCGCTTCGGCTATCTCGGGTTTAATGCCAAGAACGTGCATTCCCGGGTTGTAACCCACGGCATGGAAGTACTCTAATTCGGCCTGACGGAAATCCCGTTGCAACTGACGTAACCCTGAATGCCCGCTGAAATACCCGTCCGGCATAAAGGGGGTGAAGATGGCATCCAGCCCGCCATTTTTCAGCAGCGTGATCAGCGGTTGTTCGCCGGGCGCCGCTTCAATTCTGCCCGGCTGACCAAACTTGCCGAGCCGGTCTACAATGGGATGCGCCTCGGTCAGACGGCCTGCATACCAGTAGGCATCTTCCGTTTCCACGCCTTCACGGCGCAGTAGGGCTCGCGTCCAGGTATTGCCGGAGTCCTGCCAGCCGGTAACGCCAATACGTTTTCCTGCTAACTGCGATAATTCGGTCAACGGGCTATCTTCCGTTGTCAAAATGCAGCGCTGGCGGAATCCACGCATCAAGAAATGCGGGAGGGCCAGCAAACTTTCATCGCCACGCGCACGACTTTGCGCGTAGCGGCTGAAAGAGACTTCGCCTGCATCGTAATGCGGGCTGTGGGCTAAATCGTCGGGCAGTGTTCCCACCCTGTCGATCGCCAACGTAAAGCCTTTTGGTTTGATGTCGCCTAAAGCGAGTGGGGTAAAATAGTCCCAATCGCGCACAGCCAATCTAATTGTTATTGTCACGTTGTTTTCCCCGGTGAAGGCTAACAAATCCGCACATCTCTTATTATTTGCTTGCTTACAATTGCGCATTTTTTATACGTAATGCGCCTTTTTTTGATACTAGATCGTCATTTGTATGTGTACAATAAGATTTTTGTTATTGAACAAATTATTTTTCTATGACCACAAAAATCGACCCCAACTGGTTGGCAAGTATGCTAACTCACCCCACGATTCGGGGGATTGCGATGGATATCGCGGCATTGATTCGTGAAGAACGCATCGCGATTGGCAGCCAGTTGCCATCAGTTCGGGAGTTGGCCGAAGTGCTGGGGGTCAGTCCGGCAACGATTTCCGCTGCCTGGTCACAGTTGCGGCGGCAAAAGGTTATTGCCGGGCGCGGAAGAACGGGGATGTGGGTGTGTGGTCAACATGTCTCGCCTCGTCCAGAACGTTTCGAGAAAATTGGCAATTTTGGCGACACGATTTTGGCAGATATGACACTTTCTGCTCCTGATCCTACATTGCTGCCTAATCTGTCGATTGCACTGCATCATGGTCTGTCAGCCCCGAATTTGAACAGCTACCAGCGCACCGCCATCATTCCTGAATTAGAACACACGGTGCGCAGCCACTGGCCTTATCCGGCAGAGGCGTTTATCACGGCAGATGGCGGGTTTGATGGCATGTATCTGGCGTTACAGGCATTGCTGTTCCCTGGATCGACGGTGGCCGTCGAAAGCCCTACCGCAGCACGCGTGTTGGATATGCTCGATCATCTGGGTATGAATGCGATTATGGTGGAGTGCGATGAGCATGGCCCTGAAACCGAGGCGCTACAACAGGCATTGTTGCATAAACCGACGGCGTTTATTTTCCAACCCAGAACCCATTCGCATACGGGGAACGCGGTCAGTCATACGCGTTTGGCCGAGTTAGCTGGGCAACTTTCGGGACACGATAACGTGCTAATTCTGGAAGACGATGGTGTGGGTGAGTTATCAACGCACCCGGCAATCAGTCTGGGACGCTACTATCCCGATCGCACGGTGCATATTCGCTCTTATTCCAAAGCGTACGGGCCCGATTTGCGTCTGGCGGTGATGTCAGGCAGCAAAACCTGTATGGGGCAGATTCAATCCTTTCGCCATTTTGGTGCAGGATGGAGCAGCCGGATACTGCAAGGGGCGCTGGCCTATTTATTGACGGATGCAAAAACCCAGCAGAGCATTGCGCACGCGCAGCACGTGTATCACCAGCGGCGGCAAGCGTTGGCGGATGCGCTGGCACGACGTGGCATCTATGTGCCAGAAAACGACGGTCTTTGTATCTGGTTACCGGTGCCTTCGGAACGTTATGCCTTGGTGACGCTGGCTGCCCGTGGCATTGCTGTGCAACCGGGAGAGCGAGCCGGCGTAAAAAACGGGCAGTTTATTCGGCTCAGTATTTGCCAACTGCCCGATCATTTGGTGGAGACCGTGGCCGACGCCGTCAGCCAGATCTTTTGCTAGCGCATTTTCCTTACGAGATCCTCTGCTTGCACTGAGGATCTCGTCGCCTATTTTGGCCTTATTCCTGTGTGTTCTTCTCTGCTTTACCTGCCATCATCGTCAGGAAATCAAAGCGACGACGCAGATCCTGTTCCGCTTCTTCATACAACCGCGCGGTTTCTTCAGGCATTTGCGTATTGAGCCGACGGAAGCGTTGCTCTTTCAGCAGCGTCTCACTCAGGCTGCTGGAAGGCGGACGGGAATCGGTGACTAACGCCGGTTTGCCTTCTTCCACGCGGCGTGGATCGAAGCGATAGAGCGGCCAGAATCCGGTAGCCGTCAGTTGACGCATCTGATCGTGACTGAATGCCAGATCGTAGCCGTGTTCTTCGCAGGGGCTGTAAGCGATGATCAATGATGGACCCGGCCAGGCTTCCGCTTCCTGAATCGCTTTCACCGTTTGATTGAGCTGTGCGCCTAGTGAAATCTGTGCGACATAAACGTGGCCGTACATCATCACATTGATACCCAGATCTTTACGCGCCTTACGTTTGCCTTTTTCCCCAAATTTGGTGACGGCACCCAACGGTGTCGCCTTGGATTGCTGACCGCCTGTGTTGGAATAGCACTGGGTATCCAGCACCAGCACGTTGACGTTTTCTGTCAGGCTCATCACATGATCCAGACCGCCGTAGCCAATATCATAGGCCCAGCCGTCACCGCCAATCAGCCAGACGGATTTGTCAACCAGATGGTCGGCGTCGTGGCTAAGTTCACGCGCGACCGGTTCATTGAGGCTGGCAAGCTGTTCACGCAGTTGCGCGATTTGCTGGCGGCGCAGATCCGGCGCAATGTTCTCTTCCTGCAAGGCGCTCACCAGATCGGCGGGGAGCCGTGGTGCTAGCTGCAAGAGTTGACGCAAGGCGCGCTGGCGATGTTGATCCACGCTGAGACGGAAACCTAAACCAAATTCGGCGTTATCTTCAAACAGTGAGTTGGCCCAGGCCGGACCACGCCCGTTGGCATCGGTGGTCCACGGCGTGGTGGGCAGATTGCCGCCGTAAATAGACGAGCAGCCGGTGGCGTTGGCGACCAGTAAGCGATCGCCGTAGAGCTGCGTTAACAGTTTGATATAGGGCGTTTCGCCACAACCGGAACAGGCGCCCGAGTACTCGAACAGCGGCGTAATCAACTGTGACGTGCGGATATCGATACGCTCCAGCTTGCTCTTGTCGATTTCCGGCAATTGCAGGAAGAAATCAAAGTGGGTTTTTTCCACGCTCAGGTTATCCAGGCGGGACGCCATGTTGATGGCTTTAATCTCAGGGTTTTGACGGTCTTTCGCCGGGCACACCTCGACGCACAGGTTACACCCCGTGCAATCTTCCGGGGCAACCTGCAATACATATTTCTGACCACGCATATCGCGCGCTTTGACATCCAGCGATTGCAGCGAATCAGGTGCGTTGCTCATGGCCTCAGCAGGCACCACTTTGGCACGGATAGCCGAGTGCGGGCAGGCGGCGACACAGTGGTTACACTGCGTGCACAGCTCTGGCTTCCAAAGCGGAATGGCCTCTGCAATGTTGCGTTTTTCCCACTGGGTGGTGCCAGTGGGCCAGGTGCCATCGGGCGGCAGGGCGGAAACGGGTAAGGTATCACCCAGTCCGGCCAGCATGGTTGCCGTCACTGTTTTAACGAAGTCTGGCGCAGCGTCGGACACCACGGGCGGGCGTTGCGGGCTGCCTGAATTAACCGCTTCCAGTGCAACGGCTTCCAGTGCCGCCAGTGTGGCTTCCAGCGCCTTCCAGTTGCGGGCGACCAACTCTTCGCCTTTGCTCCCGTAGCTCTTTTCGATGGCGCTACGCAGTTTCTCTACGGCCACATCACCAGGCAAAATCTGCGAGAGATGGAAGAACGCCATTTGCATCACGGTGTTGATACGCGCACCCAACTGGCATTCACGGGCAATTTTGGCTGCATTGATACAATAGACTTTTGCCTGACGTTGATTCAGGCCTGCCTGAACCTCTTGCGGTAGGCGGTGCCACAGGTCGTCGGCGCTGTAAGGGGTGTTTATCAGGAAAATACCGCCGGGTTTCAAGCGCTCTACCATGGTGTACTTATCAATAAACTGCCACTGGTGACACGCGACGAAATCGGCTTGATCGATAAGATAAGCCGAATTGATCGGGTGTGGGCCAACGCGCATGTGCGATACCGTCAGGCTGCCCGCTTTTTTGGAGTCGTAAACGAAATAGCCCTGCACAAACATCGGTGTGCTGGAACCGACAATCTTGATGGCATTTTTGGTGGCGGAGACAGTGCCATCGCTGCCGAGTCCGTAGAACAGCGCTTCCAGCCCGGCGCTGGAGGGGAAGTGTTGTTCCGGCAATGGCAGCGAAAGGTGGGTCACATCATCATAAATACCCACCGTGAAACGCGGTCTGGGGTTAGCAAGCGCTAACTCATTAAAAATAGCCTGCACGCACTGCGGTGTGAACTCTTTGGATGACAAACCGTAACGGCCACCAATGGTACGCGGTAATGTTGCCCGCTCCCCACGGGAAAAGGCTTCCGCCAGTGCGGTCATCACATCCAGATAAAGCGGTTCTGCCAGGGCACCGGGCTCTTTGGTGCGATCGAGCACGGCGATGCTCTGCGCGGTGTGCGGAAGCGCGGCGAGCAGATGCTGCGCCGAGAATGGGCGATATAGACGCACTTTAAGCACGCCCACTTTTTCACCGCGGGTCAGTTGGGCATCCACCACTTCTTCGCATGTGCCTACGCCCGATCCCATCAGCACAATTACACGCGTTGCTTGCGGGTGCCCGTAATACTCAAACGGCTGATAGCGACGTCCGGTGGCCTCGGCAAAGGCATCCATCGCCTGTTCAACGTGAGCGTAGGTGTTGTTGTACCACGGGTTGGTGGCTTCACGCGCCTGGAAGAAGGTATCCGGATTAGAGGCTGTGCCACGGATCACCGGACGTTCTGGTGTAAGCGCTCGCTCACGGTGCGCGGCAATCGCATCCTGAGGCAGCAGCTTCAGCAAGACGTCATCACTGAGCGGTTCCACTTTATTTATTTCATGTGAAGTGCGAAAACCGTCGAAGAAATGGATAAAAGGGACGCGGCTGTTAAGCGTGGCAATTTGTGCAATCAAGGCGAAATCTTGTGCTTCTTGCACGGTGTTGGCACACAGCAGGGCGCAACCGGTCTGGCGCACCGCCATCACGTCGGAGTGATCGCAGAAAATGGAGAGCGCATGAGTCGCGACGGTACGGGCGGCAACGTGCAGCACGAAAGGAGTTAACTGTCCGGCCAGCTTGTAGAGCGTCGGGATCATCAACAGCAATCCCTGCGATGAGGTAAACGATGTCGCCAGTGCTCCTGTCTGCAACGCCCCGTGCACGGTGGCAATCGCACCGCCTTCCGACTGCATTTCGATCACCCGGGGGGTATCTCCCCATAAGTTCTTACGTTCATCGCTCGACCATGCGGCAGCCTGCTCAGCCATGGAAGAGCTTGGGGTAATCGGGTAGATGGCGATGACGTCGTTTGCTCGCCAGGCTACAGAAACGACTGCGCTGTTACCGTCAGTGGTGATCATGATTTAACCTTAACTTGCTTGCTCACAGAAAGAAATACGATTGCTTCTTTGCATTATCGCATCAGAGAAAAGGGTTTGAATGAACCATAATGAGCTCAGATGTATAAATTCGTGTAACTGAGCATCTTTGCAGCCGAATTTATCATATAACCCAGTAACCGCCTATCTTACGAGGGGCCTCCGTTCCACATGAAAGTTAAGGATGTTAATAAAAATCAGTGAGTAACGTCGCTATATTGAAAATTGTTAATTTTTCTATTAAACCGATATTGCACTGACAAAAAATGCGATATGTTACATAAACCCCGGTGATGCAGCGTCATTGATCAGGGGCATAATAAGAGGACAGGATGATGGCAGATGAGTTGCAGAATAAACTCGTTACGGCGTTAACGTCTCTGCGCGATCAGGGGAAAACACCGACACAGGCCGTCGAGCACATGATTCAGGCATTGGGCGGGCACTATCATGATATTTCCCGCATTAGTGTTTTAAATGCCAAACTGATTGCCGATGTGCTGTATGCGGTTTATCAGGGAAAGATCACCGCTCATGAGTTGGCTGTGTTATTGCGCAATATGTGTTATGGCGGGCCTGAGATCGCTCTGGCGCTTCGGACCACCTTTACCACGCTGGATGCGCAAGCGATTGGGGCGCTGTTGCTGGATGCGCAGGTATATCCCGAGAGTGAAAAACAACAGGTGCACCATGCATTGCGCTATGCAAAATTTGCTGTACCTGAATGCGATCAGGCGGTGGAGGCGCTTTACTCCGCTTAGCGCGATAACGGTGTTGCCGCCATCCCGGCTTCCGGTGTGGCGGTTTGAGTGCTTTTACTGACTTCCCTTCAGAGGCATTATCTGGCCTGTATTGCCAATAACAACGCTTTCCAATAACAACACTGCGTAATCCCGCACTATTTTTTACAAGAATCGCTTTTTTTCTTATCTCCGATCTTTTTCATGCTGCTCGACGACAATCTGTTACGCATAATTATGTGTGTCTGTGTGATTTTGAGGTTTTACTTCCCGATCGCATTGAACAGCGCCCATGGCACGCAACATTACTTTAAGGCGTCATTGCAGTTCTGGAGGTGAAAATGCGAGAGGTTGTTCGCTACCGCGCTGTTCGTGGGGATGATTATCGTCATGTGTGGGTAGTTGGGGATCTTCATGGCTGCTATCAACAATTGAAGCAGCAATTGATTGCACGGAAATTTGATGAACGTTGTGACTTGCTGATTGCTGTCGGTGATCTTATCGATCGCGGGGCGGACAGTGCGGCCTGTCTGGCACTGTTGGATGCTCCCTGGTTCATTTCAGTCACAGGCAATCATGAATGTATGGCCTACGCGGCGTTGCAAGGAGAAAACTGCGACCTCTGGCGCAACAATGGCGGTGGCTGGTATTTCGATCTGAGCCCGATACATCGTCATTCCATCGATCGACTGATCCATCTGTCGGCGTCACTGCCACATGTTCTGGAAGTTAACGTGCAAACGCGCCTTTATGTTATTGCTCACGCCGATTACCCTGCTGCGCACTATGCTTTGGACCTGCCCGTTGATGTGGATGATGTCGTGTGGGGGCGCAAGCGGTTGCAGCAAGCACAGTCTGGCGACTATCAGCGGATCGAAGGGGCAGACCGCTTTATCTTCGGACACACGCCGCTTAAAAAAGTGTGCGCCTACGCTAATCAGATCTATCTCGATACGGGTGCCGTGTATGGCGGGCCCCTTTCCATGGTGCGCTTGCGCTAGCAGGATACCTTTTCTGCGCTTTATTTTTCCCCTCTATGTCCTGTTATCTGTCTGCGCAATAGCGATCCTTGCACGCGCTGATACTCTCGTTCGTTTCTTGCCGAGGCGTAACTAAATAGCACCGTGACGTGATTATTATCGCCCAATGCACAAAATGCTGTTCATACTGTAACCGCTCTAAGGTAGCATTAGGAGGCAATATTGGCGTTTATAACAGGAAAGGATGATGAATATAACCATTTATCCCGCTCAGAGAGCAGATGCGGGCGTGATCTTGGATATGATTATTGAGCTAGCGGAATATGAACTTGCCCGTAATCAAGTGATTGCGACGCGGGAAGACATTGAAAAAACGCTGTTTGGCCCTGATACGCGCACAGAAGCCTTGATTTGTGCCATTGACGGGGTACCGGTTGGGTACGCGGTATTCTTTATGAGTTACTCCACCTGGCTGGGAAAAAACGGTATTTATCTTGAAGATCTCTACGTGGGCAAACGTTTCCGTCAGCATGGTGCGGGTAAAGCGTTGTTAGCGCATGTGGCAAAATTGGCTAAAGCGCGAAACTGTGGTCGCTTGGAGTGGAGCGTACTGGATTGGAACCAGCCTGCTATCGATTTTTACGACAGTATTGGCGCTAACGCACAAAGCGAATGGATTCGCTACCGTTTGGACGAGCAAGGCATCGAGAATTTTTTACGCAAACACGTAAGCGAATGAATTGAAAACGGATAGCGAACCGGTGGCCCGCTAAGAGGCCACCGGACGAATGCTATACACCGAGCTTCTTATGGTATTCCGCACGGGTTTTTTTCAGATTATCTGTCGCGGTTTTTGCTTCAGCTAATTTTCCTGCATCCACCAGCGCGATGGCATCATCGATTTGCGCAATCAACTTGCCCAGACCTTCGTTAAACACCTGGCTGTCAGGCCCTTTGTTAAACTCGGGATCGGCTTTAGCCTTGGTGGCGTGTTCCTTCATGGTCTGTAACTCCGCTTTTAGCGTAGCCGCATCGCTGGCGCTGCTGGCATCTTTATAGCTGCCCAGCATGGCTCGCATTTCCTCTTTCACCGATGCCTGACTGGTCAACGGCAGTGCCAGTGTGACGCTCGCCAATGCGATGCTTACTGCGATCATTGCTCTTTTCATTGCTTACTCCTGTTGGGGGA
>NZ_JAGFPF010000870.1:0-835 GCF_025962695.1 Candidatus Symbiopectobacterium sp. NZEC135
GCGCGTTCAAAGGCGTCGGCGGCGTGCCGTTGTTTATCGAGCGGGCGGAAGGATCGCGTCTCTACGATGCAGACGGTAACGCCTATATCGATTATGTCGGCTCCTGGGGACCGATGGTGTTGGGGCATAACCACCCGGCCATTCGTCAGGCGGTGATCGCCGCCGCAGAGCGCGGATTGAGCTTTGGTGCGCCAACCGAAATGGAAGTGCACATGGCACGGTTGGTGACCTCACTGGTACCGTCAATGGACATGGTGCGCATGGTGAATTCGGGCACTGAAGCCACCATGAGCGCCATCCGTCTGGCGCGCGGCTTCACCAGCCGTGACAAAATCATCAAATTTGAAGGCTGCTACCACGGCCACGCGGACTGCCTGCTGGTCAAGGCGGGCTCAGGCGCATTGACGCTGGGCCAGCCCAACTCCCCCGGCGTACCCGCTGATTTCGCACGCCACACACTGACCTGCATCTACAACGATGTGGATTCAGTCCGTCAGGCTTTTGAGCAATACCCAGAGCTGCCAGCGTTTCTGCCGGGATTGCGCGCATTGTGCGATGAATTTGGCGCGCTGCTGATCATTGATGAAGTGATGACAGGCTTTCGCGTGGCATTGGGCGGCGCGCAAGCGCATTACGGCGTGGTGCCCGACCTGACCTGCCTGGGTAAAATCATTGGCGGTGGCATGCCGGTGGGCGCGTTTGGCGGACGGCGTGATGTGATGCAGGCGCTGGCACCGACCGGCCCGGTGTATCAGGCGGGGACGCTGTCCGGTAACCCAATTGCCATGGCAGCGGGCTTTGCCTGCCTGGGCGAAGAGGCTAAGCCCGGTGTGCA
>NZ_JAGFPF010000873.1:0-876 GCF_025962695.1 Candidatus Symbiopectobacterium sp. NZEC135
TTCCGGCTTGTTGTTAAACAGCCGTTCTGAGAGACGACGCCCCGCCGCAACAGCCACTGGCGTCAGTTCAACGGCACCCGTGTTGTCGCCCACCGCATAAACACCGGGCACGTTGGTGTTCTGGTATTTATCCACCTTGATAAAACCGCGCTCATCTTTGATGACGCCCGCCGCTTCAATATTCAGGTTATCGGTTGCCGGTTCGCGACCAATTGCCCAAATCAGGCAATCCACGGTATAGGATTCACCGTTGGTCAGATGCAGGGTCAGGCTGCCATCCGCGTTCTTTTCCACCGCCTGTGGCGTGGATTCGGTATGTAGCAACGGACCTTCTGCCTTCATCACTTCCACCAGCGTACTGAAGATCATCGGATCGAAGCTGCGCAACGGCGTGTGCTTACGCACAAACAGATGGGTTTCGGAACCGAGCGCGTTCACGACGCCGGCGATCTCAACCGCGATATAACCTGCACCGACAATTGCCGTGCGCTTTGGCAATCCGTTAAGCGCAAAAAAACCGTCGGAATCGATGCCGTACTCTGCACCGGGAATCGAAGGACGTGTCGGTCGCCCGCCCGTTGCAATCACGATATGGTCGGCAGTGATGGTTTCGCCATTCACTTCAACGGTGTGCGCATCGACAAAACGCGCAAAGCCGTGGATGACGTCCACCTGGTTTTTGCCCAGCACAGTGTTGTAGGACTGATGAATGCGATCGATATAGGCACTGCGGTTCTTCACCAGAACATCCCAGTTAAAAGCGTTAACCGTGGTATCAAAACCATAGTCCGGCCCATACTGGTGGATCGCTTCGGCAATCTGCGCCGCGTGCCACATGACCTTTTTCGGTACGCAGCCGACATTCACGCAGGTGCC
>NZ_JAGFPF010000871.1:0-876 GCF_025962695.1 Candidatus Symbiopectobacterium sp. NZEC135
AGAAATACTGTTAGATTTAATACAAAGATCGAAACAAAATCTAATTTACATAGTGAAGTTTTGAAGGAATTATGCCAGATGTTTAACTTTAACTATGCACGATTTACACACTTAATCAGTACACTAGACCGTCTGGTACATGTCAGAAATTGTATTGCTCATGGTGAGAACTCAATATTACCGACTCAAGAAAATATAGAAAAATTTATTGATGCAGTAAAACACAGCATAGATATTTTAATGGACGAGATCGATATTTTTTTAATGCAAGAGAGCTATTTATATCAGCAACAAGCATGAACGAAGAATGCCGTCTACATAAGCGGCATCTTTGAATACACTTAAATTATCTAAGTAAAACGATCTGACTTCTGTTTTCAGTGCAAACCGTGTGAAAACCCTAGCTAAAAACTGATATACTTGACGCTATGAAAAATATTACTTGGTTCTGATGATTATATCAGTCAAGTTTCCGTAGGAATGCAATTTTGTGTCATTTTTCCACTTCTGCAACAAAAATATTCACATGTTCTAGATAATGCATGGGTTTTTAGGAAGATAGTTTTTAAACCGAAAATTTATGATTACACGCTGCACCTAATATAATATTTAGCAGTGTTCCGATAAATAAGCTGTTATCTGATCCAGCCAGAATAACAGCCTACTTATCCACTACACACTAACCCGCCGTCAACCTCCCAAAATCAAACGGACTCACCGCCCTCTCCCGATTCGCATCAAGAAAATCCGCCCACCATTGCAGCATCAGCTTACGCTCATCCAAATGTTCCGCCTTATGGATATACGCAGCGCGCACACCATTGCCCTCCTGATGACTCCTCTGCCGCTCAACTGCATCCCGCGACCACAACCCCG
>NZ_JAGFPF010000872.1:0-876 GCF_025962695.1 Candidatus Symbiopectobacterium sp. NZEC135
CTGATCCCGTTGTTTATGGCGCTGGTCGGCATGGGGGCTGCGGATGCCAACCGCCGTAATTTTCTGGCACTGGCGCGGCTGAGCGGTCACTTTCTCGATCGGTTGCGCGGCATGGAGACGTTGCGACTGTTTCATCGCGGGGCGGCAGAAGTGGATGACATTCGCCGGGCGTCGGAAGATTTTCGCAGCCGCACCATGGAAGTGCTGCGCATGGCATTCCTTTCCTCCGGCGTACTGGAGTTTTTTGCCTCTATCTCCATCGCGGTCGTCGCGGTATATTTCGGCTTTTCTTACCTTGGCGAGCTGAATTTCGGCCATTATGGTACCGGCGTCACCCTGTTTGCCGGCTTTCTGGTCTTGATTCTCGCCCCCGAGTTTTTCCAGCCGTTGCGCGATCTGGGCACATTTTATCACGCAAAAGCGCAGGCGGTCGGCGCAGCGGAATCGCTGGTGAGCTTTCTTACTGCGGAAGCGGAAGAGGTCGGCCTCGGCACACAGCCTTTTGACGCGGAAACCATTGCCATCCGAGCTGACCAACTGGTGGTGCTATCGCCCACTGGCACTGCGTTAACCGAACCGCTGACCTTTACGCTCGAGCCGGGACAGCGGGTAGCGCTGGTCGGCGTGAGCGGTGCAGGTAAAAGTTCATTGCTTAACGTGCTGCTCGGTTTTTTACCCTATCGCGGCTCGCTGTGTATCAACGGGCAGGAACTGCATACGCTGGATGCCAATGCATGGCGTAAACACCTCAGTTGGTTGGGACAAAATCCGCATTTGCCAGAAGAAACGCTGCGCAGCAATATTCTGTTGGGGTATCCACACGCTAGCGAGGACCCGCTGCAACAGGCGGAGGAACACGCTTACGTGCACGAGGTT
>NZ_JAGFPF010000874.1:0-875 GCF_025962695.1 Candidatus Symbiopectobacterium sp. NZEC135
GTGGGGTTACTGCCTAACCAGATTAACCGCTATCCCCACGAGTTTTCCGGAGGCCAGTGCCAGCGTATCGGTATTGCCCGGGCGTTGATTTTACGCCCCAAGTTGATTATTTGTGATGAGCCGGTATCGGCGCTCGATGTGTCGATTCAGGCGCAGGTGGTGAATCTGCTGCGTCAATTGCAGAAGGAAATGCAACTGTCGCTGATTTTTATCGCGCACGATCTCTCGGTGGTGAAACACATTTCCGATCGCGTACTGGTGATGTATCTCGGGCACGCCGTGGAGTTGGCCACCGATGACGCCTTGTTTGGCAACCCGTTGCACCCTTACACCCAGGCGCTGATGTCGGCAGTGCCGATCCCCGATCCCGACAAAGAGCGCAGCAAGCGGATACAGCTGTTGGAGGGGGAGTTGCCTTCACCGATTAACCCGCCCACCGGCTGCGTATTTTGCACTCGCTGTCCGATAGCCAGCGAAACCTGTGTCAAGACGCGCCCGTTGCTGGAAGGCAATTTTACCCATGCGGTCTCGTGTCTGAAAGTCGATCCGCTACAAGGCTGATCATAAAACAGGCCTGCACATAGGCAGGCCTTAAGCGCGGCGAGTTACTCACGCCACAAGATATGGCACATCTTGTTGTCTTTTTCCCGGCAAATCAAAATACGCGCAAACACGTCGTCGATCGGGTCGCCATCTTTTGCTGCCAAACCAATCACCACTTCAGCAAAAAAGTCCGGATTCAAATCGACATCGACATGTTCCTGCCAGTCCTCGGCAGGATCGAATAATTCCGCACCGCCGCGCTCTTCAAATTGAAGATTGAACAGGATGATATCCGCCGGGTCGAGGTTGTCTGACGCCAGTTCAAGAAAGAT
>NZ_JAGFPF010000875.1:0-874 GCF_025962695.1 Candidatus Symbiopectobacterium sp. NZEC135
GCTGGCACTGCCGTGGGCGCAGGCATGTTTTCCATTCCCATTGTTACCGCCGGTGTCTGGTTTAGCGGCTCCGTGCTGTTGCTGGTCGCCACCTGGTTTTGCATGTTTGCCTCCGGGCTGATGATTCTGGAAACCAACCTGCATTACCCCGCCGGTGCCAGCTTTCACACCATGGTGAAAGATCTGCTTGGGAAACACTGGAATACCCTGAACGGTCTGTCAGTGGCTTTTGTGCTTTATATCTTGACCTATGCCTACATTTCTGCGGGTGGCTCAATCATCACCCATACGCTGGCAGAGGTTTTTCCCGTAGGGCAAGCCACATCGGGGTTGGTATTTTCCCTGCTGGTCGCTTTTATCGTCTGGCTCTCCACGCGCGCCGTGGACCGGCTGAGCACCCTGCTGATTGGAGGCATGGTGATTACTTTTGTGTTGGCCGTCAGCGATCTTTTCACCCAGGTCAACCATCCTCGTCTGCTGATGAGCGCCCCCGCGGATGCGCCTTACTTTCCTTACGCACTGGCAGCGTTGCCTTACCTGCTGGCCTCTTTTGGCTACCATGGCAATGTGCCCGGATTGGTAAAGTACTATCACAAAGAGGGCCGCACGGTGGCGCGCAGCCTGTTGTATGGCACGTTACTGTCACTGGCAATCTATTTGCTGTGGCAGTATGTCATACAGGGCAATATTCCGCGCGACGGGTTTAAAGCGGTGGTTGCCGAAGGCGGCAATATCGGCAATTTGCTTGAGCACATGGGCAACGCCGCGCAAAGTGTTTATCTGATCCCTTTGCTAAACGCCTTTTCTTATATGGCACTGGCCAGTTCGTTCCTCGGCGTCTCATTAGGACTGTTTGATTATATTCACGACTCTT
>NZ_JAGFPF010000877.1:0-873 GCF_025962695.1 Candidatus Symbiopectobacterium sp. NZEC135
CTCATCGCCAGACTGCGCAGCGTTTTATAGGCTTCATCCTCCGTCATGCCGCGATGCTGCATCAGCATGCCTTTGGCACGGTCGATTTGCTTGCGCTCGGTTAAAGAAGCGCGCATCTCGGTCAATGCGCTATCGAGGCGTTGCAATCGTCGTGATTGCGTCTGCACCAACGATAGCAAAGAGCGCCCCAACTGCGGACACACCCCATCGCTGCTGATCCACTGGGCTGCACTCTGTGAGGCCGCCATCTCTTCACCCGGCATAAACACCGAATAACCATGCGCATGGTCCTGCTGCTGTTCAAGCAAGCTTTCAACGCTGGCGGCCTGATCGCGGCAGGCCGCTTCTGCGGCCGCGATACGCTGCTGGCACAGCGCCATCAACGTTTGCTCCAGGGCATCTTCCAGGCGTTTCATCCCATCGATACGCGCCGTCGCCAGTGCAAACCAGCGCATGCTTTCCCCTGCATTCAGCGCGCCCGCTGCCGTGCGCGTGCAGGCAATACGCCGCAAGCGCTCAAACTCGCGGTCGGTGCCCAGTTGCTGCCAGCGAGCCTTGTTGTCATCATCGGCAAAATCGACAAAGGTATCGAAACACCGTTCTTGCCGTTCAATCAAATCCAGCAACGCCTGCTGGCGATCCGGGGTAAATGCGCCGGTGGCAAAGGCTGCTGCACCTAACGCGCGCTCTTGTCCGGCAAATTCTTTGCCCTGCATAAAGCTGAACATGGCAATCAGCGCCCGGGCAATGCCCGGCTCTGCGGCGGTATCAGACACCTCAAACACCAGCGCCAGCAGGTGACGAATGGTATCGTTGAAGGCAGTCATCACGTCTGGCTGAGACAGGCTGCGCTGCCGTAGCTTTTGGCGTAAT
>NZ_JAGFPF010000876.1:0-873 GCF_025962695.1 Candidatus Symbiopectobacterium sp. NZEC135
AGCCGATAGTCTGGCGGAACAAGGGAAATGGCGCGAGGCGGCAGAAACCTATCAACAGGTCTATCAGCCCAGTGCCGATGATATCTGGTTGCCCTATCACTACGCACAGGTGCTGCGCCAGCTCAACCAAAACGCGCAGGCAGATGACATCATGCAGCGGATGGCTCATACGCCCCCCGCCAGCCCTGAGCGTGCTTATGCTTACGCACTCTATCTTTCAGCAACCGAACGTGAGGCACAGGCGCTGGCGCATTTGCACACGCTGCCCGAGGCGCAGTGGAGCGACAACATGCGAGAACTGGCGCAACGGCTCACCATGGAGCGCACGCTGGCGCATGCCCAGGCACTGTATGATGCAGGCAATGAGGCCGGTGCCGTCAGCTACCTGCAACAGCAGCCCGCCGATACCCGTATTTCGTTGATGTTGGCAGACTGGGCGCTGCAACGGGGCAATGCCGCCGATGCGTTGACGCGCTACCGTAAAGTGCTGGCACAGGACGCACAAAACGCAGATGCCCAGTTAGGGGAAGTGGAAGCGTTAATCGCCGCCGGACAGCGCGATGAGGCACGCCAGCGTTTGCACGCGCTAAACATTGCCGATGACAGTTCGCTCAATACCCAGCGTCGCGTCGCCAATGCCTGGTATGCCGTTGGTAACGTGCCGTTAGCCAATCAGACGCTGCAAGCAGCCAAAACCAGCGCGCAGAAAGCGCCCCCGAGCCAGATTAAAGCGTGGATCCACCGCGATGCGGCGCGTCTGGAAACACAGCAGGGCCAATCCGCCGAGGCGCAGGCCGATTACCGCCAGGCGATGGTTGCCAGCGGTATCAGCAGCGTGTCGCCACAGGATAACGACGGCTACACCCGTTTGAC
>NZ_JAGFPF010000878.1:0-870 GCF_025962695.1 Candidatus Symbiopectobacterium sp. NZEC135
GATGCCATGGCGGCATTGCTCTCTGCGGGTCATCCAACCAATGAAATTGATAAAATTCAAAAGGGGAGTTGCACCGGCGCCAGCCAGATATTCATGGTGTTTGATCCCGCCCAACTCGGTGGCAGCGAATTCAGCGACCGTTTGGCTGATAGCATTGCTGACTACGTGAAGACATCCCAACCCGCGGAAGGTAAAAGTGCTGTCTATTTCCCTGGTGAAATGGAAGTAAAAATGCGCGAGCAGCAACGCGACCAAGGGATTGTTGTTGATGACGGTGTCTGGGCTGAGATTGTCGCGTTAGCGAAATAGAGGGGGAATCGATGATAGTTGGCAATATTGCTCAATTAGCGGCGTCTCGCTTGGAGTTACCGGCAGCGATCTATCAGGTGTTAGAGACGCTGAAGGGGATTGATTTTGCTCAACACCCTGACGGTGAAATGCATCAGCAAGACGTGGTGTACAAAACGTTTCAGGCAACGACGGCACCCAGTCAGGCACGTATTGCAGAAACGCATTGTGACAACATTGACGTGCAATTCGTTATTTCTGGACAAGAGCGGTTGGAATACCGACCTGTACTTCAGTCGCTACCCGACGATCCGCATCCTGAACAAGACAATTACTTCTATCGCAGTAAAGCGGGGACAGAAAAGGATATCGTGTTAACGCCGGGTGATTTTGTCATTTTATTCCCGTGGGATATTCATGCTCCACTTTGCCATGTAGAACATGAAGCCCCGGTGCGTAAAGTGGTGGCTAAGGTTCCTGTGCGTCTGTTGCACCCAGGTTCATGATCCCGGATTAAATCCTCTTCGAACCCTCATACGGCGGCCTACATTGCTCTGTTTTTCAGAGTGGTATGCCGCCGTT
>NZ_JAGFPF010000880.1:0-869 GCF_025962695.1 Candidatus Symbiopectobacterium sp. NZEC135
GCCATCAGCCGGGCCCGACCTTTCAACAACCGGCACCCAGCCAACATGCACAGCAGATAAACCAGAACAAAAATGCCGTTGGCGTAAACGATCAACGTCGATAATGGCAGTGACAACCAGTAAATCAGCAGGCAACAGAGCATGCTACAAAGCACCACCGCCGACAGCGCGCTAAGGGGGACTTGGGCACGTGACAGCATCCCCAGACGACTCCCAGGCGCGGCCTGTGACCACACCAGTCGCGCAAAGCCCTGCGTATAAATGTTCACACTGGCAAAGCACGCCAGATAGCCAATCAGGCAGGCTCCCCAAAAGACCCAGTCGCTGCCAAACAAATCTGCCACAATACTCAACAGCAGCGCGGTCGGCGCGGTATCACTGCTATAGGCGTTTAACTGCAAAATCGCGACGGTACAGCCCCAATAGACGATGCCAGCAATCAGCATGCCGATCATCAAGGCCCGAGGGAAATCACGCTCTGGGTTACGAAACTCGGTAGAAAGGTGAGCAAACGCTTCCAGTCCAACAAAACACCAAAACATCACAGCAAGTGAATCAAAGGTGTTCGGCCAGGAAATAGCACTCAGTGCAGGCCAGGCAATATGCGCAGGGTTGATATCACCCGCCCACCAAATGGCGGTGACCAGCAGCACCACCAACACGGCAATGCCCGTTTGAATGGACGCGCTGGAACCCGCACTGCGTGACCCGAGCAGCCAAATAGCGATCAGCGTCAACATTTGCACCAGCAATATCCCCACCCGGCTATGGCCGATAAACGGTGCCCAAAACTCAGCGGCAATTTGCAGCGCAGCAGGCAACCCCAGCGGGATCACGGAAAGAAACAGCCAGCGGGTCACGCGGGCCAG
>NZ_JAGFPF010000087.1:0-10725 GCF_025962695.1 Candidatus Symbiopectobacterium sp. NZEC135
GACAGGCGATTACGCCTGGCCTTTCACTTCTTTCAGACCGTTGAATGCAGCACGGCCAGCCAGCGCTTCTTCGATACGGATCAGCTGGTTGTACTTAGCAACGCGGTCAGAACGGCTCATAGAACCGGTTTTGATCTGACCAGCCGCAGTACCTACTGCCAGATCGGCAATGGTAGCGTCTTCGGTTTCGCCAGAACGGTGAGAGATAACAGCAGTGTAGCCCGCATCTTTCGCCATCTTGATAGCAGCCAGGGTTTCGGACAGAGAGCCGATCTGGTTGAATTTGATCAGGATGGAGTTAGCGATGCCTTTCTCGATGCCTTCTTTCAGGATCTTGGTGTTGGTAACGAACAGGTCGTCGCCCACCAGCTGGATTTTGTCGCCCAGCACTTTGGTCTGGTAAGCAAAACCGTCCCAATCAGATTCGTCCAGACCGTCTTCGATAGAAACGATCGGGTACTCTTTGGTCAGGCCTTCCAGATAGTGGGTGAACTCTTGAGAAGTGAAGGTTTTGCCTTCGCCTTTCAGTTCGTAGTTGCCCGTTTCTTTGTTGTAGAACTCAGAAGCAGCACAGTCCATCGCCAGCGTAACGTCTTTGCCCAGCACATAACCGGCATTTTTTACCGCTTCAGCGATAACAGCCAGTGCTTCTGCGTTGGAACCCAGGTTCGGCGCGTAGCCGCCTTCGTCGCCAACGGCAGTGTTCAGGCCTTTGCCTTTCAGCACTTTCGCCAAGTGATGGAACACTTCAGAACCGATACGGATCGCTTCTTTCACAGTTTTCGCGCCAACCGGCTGAATCATGAACTCTTGGATATCAACGTTGTTGTCAGCGTGTTCGCCACCGTTGATGATGTTCATCATCGGCAGAGGCATAGAGAATTTGCCTGGGGTGCCGTTCAGTTCAGCGATGTGTTCGTACAGCGGTTGGCCTTTGGACGCGGCTGCTGCTTTAGCGTTAGCCAGAGACACCGCCAGAATGGCGTTAGCACCAAAGTTGGATTTGTTCTCAGTACCGTCCAGGTCGATCATGATCTGGTCGATGGCAGCCTGATCTTTGGCATCTTTGCCCAGAATAGCCTGCGCCAGCGGGCCGTTCACCGCGCCAACAGCCTTGGTCACGCCTTTGCCCAGGAAACGGGATTTGTCGCCATCACGCAGTTCCAGCGCTTCGCGAGAACCAGTAGATGCGCCTGACGGTGCAGCAGCCAGACCTACAAAGCCCCCTTCCAAGTGAACTTCGGCTTCAACGGTCGGGTTTCCGCGTGAGTCGATGATTTCACGGCCGATGACTTTAACGATTTTGGACATTAGATTTTCCTCAGTACAAGTTAAACTAAAACCTTAGACGAACAACGCGCGGTACTGGACCGCGCGTTGCTGAAAAACCCTTACTTCACCTGACGCTTTTGATACGCGCCAGCGGCTTTAACGAAACCGGCAAACAGGGGATGCCCATCCCGCGGTGTCGATGTAAATTCCGGATGGAACTGACAGGCCACGAACCACGGATGGTCAGGGAGTTCAACAATCTCCACCAGCTTGCGGTCGGCGGAAAGACCAGCAACACGCAATCCCGCCGCTTCAATTTGTTTCAACAGCATGTTGTTCACTTCATAGCGATGACGGTGGCGTTCAATAATGGTTGCCTCACCGTACATCTCACGCACCAGGCTGCCTTCCGCCAGGTGGCACGGTTGACCACCCACGCGCATGGTGCCACCCAGATCGCTCTCTTCGCTACGCACTTCGAGGTTACCCTCTTCATCGCGCCATTCGGTGATCAGCGCAACGACCGGGTACTTACAGTCTGGCACAAATTCCGTAGAGTTTGCCGCTTCCATGCCGACAACGTTACGGGCAAATTCCATCAATGCGACCTGCATTCCCAGGCAAATGCCCAGATAAGGGATGCGGTTCTCGCGGGCGTAACGCGCCGCCATGATTTTACCTTCAACACCGCGATAGCCGAACCCCCCAGGGATCAAGATAGCATCAAGATCTTTGAGAACTTCAACGCCGCGTGTTTCAACATCCTGCGAATCGATCAGCTTGATGTTAACGGTCAGGCGATTTTTCAGCCCACCGTGCTTCAGGGCTTCAATCACCGACTTGTAGGCATCCGGCAGTGCAACGTATTTGCCTACCATGCCGATGGTGACTTCGCCACCCGGATTGGCTTCCTGATAGACAACCTGTTCCCATTCGGACAGGTCTGCTTCGGCGCAATTCAAGCTGAATCGTTTACAAATATAATCGTCCAATCCCTGCGATTTCAAGAGCGCCGGGATTTTATAAATCGAATCAATATCTTTTAAGGAGATTACTGCTTTTTCCGGCACATTACAGAATAAAGCAATCTTTGCACGCTCGTTAGCGGGCACGGTGCGGTCCGAACGGCAAATCAGCACGTCCGGCTGAATACCGATGGAAAGCAGCTCTTTTACCGAGTGCTGAGTCGGCTTGGTTTTCACTTCGCCCGCTGCCGCCAGGTAGGGCACCAGCGTCAGGTGCATGAACAGGGTATGCTCACGGCCCACTTCCACCGCCATCTGCCGAATCGCTTCAAGGAACGGCAGAGATTCGATATCACCAACGGTGCCGCCAATTTCCACCAACACCACGTCATGGCCTTCGCCGCCTTCAATGATGCGTTCTTTGATGGCATTGGTGATGTGCGGAATCACCTGAATGGTTGCACCCAGGTAGTCGCCGCGACGCTCTTTGCGCAGCACATCGGAGTAGATACGACCAGTGGTGAAGTTGTTGCGGCGCGTCATTTTGGTGCGAATAAAGCGCTCGTAGTGGCCTAAGTCGAGATCGGTTTCCGCGCCGTCTTCGGTGACAAACACTTCACCGTGCTGCGTCGGGCTCATCGTGCCCGGATCCACGTTGATGTACGGGTCCAGTTTCATGATGGTAACGTTGAGGCCACGGGCTTCGAGAATAGCCGCCAGAGAGGCTGCGGCAATGCCTTTACCCAGAGAGGATACGACCCCGCCGGTCACAAAAATATAATTAGTTGTCATGCTGAACCTGAGAAATTAGGTTTATATACCCAAAATAATTCGCGTTGCGGGAAGGCGGCAAGCAAACGAATCCCTAGGCGCTTACTCAAGTAAGTGACTAGGATGAGCGAGCGCAACCAACGCACCTGCAACGTGAAGTATGACGGGTATAACGATGGAGTACCAGGACGGGAAAGTAGTATACCTGAACCTGATGAAGGCTACAAATGTTGCTTTTCATCATTGTGGCGATCGTAAGGTCGCAACTAAACCGATGTATCACGCACAAATGGTATGAAACATCGGATTAAAAATCATAAAGATAAATAACAAAAATGCCAAAAAAAGCCGTTAAGTGACTGAAATGACCTAATCTGCTTTTTCCTGACGTTTTACCTGTTCCCAGGCCGCATCCATTTCCTCAAGCGTCGCCTGCTCGACTGTTTTTCCCGAGGCGATAACAATCTGTTCTACTTGACGGAAACGGCGGCTGAATTTGCGGTTTGCTGCCTGAAGCGCGTTTTCGGCTTTCTGACCAAGGTGGCGCGAAAGATTAACGGTAGCGAACAATAAATCGCCTATTTCTTCGGCCAATTTTTCTTCATCCACGACCGCCTGCCGAGCTTCGTGCATCACTTCATCAATTTCTTCATACACCTTGTCGACCACCGGCCCCAGGCTGTTCCAGTCAAAACCGACAGATGCGCAACGCTGCTGGATTTTGTGCGCTTTCATCAAGGCGGGCAACGCGTCAGGAATATCGTCCAACGCCGAATAGCGGGCTTTTTCAGCGCGCTCCTGGGCTTTGGTTTGCTCCCAGTTGGCAAGCACCGCGTCACTGTCGGTGAGCGTTGCATCACCAAAGATATGCGGATGTCGCCGCTCAAGCTTGTCGCTTATCGCATCGCACACCGCAGAGAAATCAAACAATCCCTGCTCTTGCGCCATCTGGGCGTAAAACACCACCTGGAACAACAGATCGCCCAATTCGCTGCGCAGATCGTCGAAATCCTGGCGTGCAATCGCATCCAGCACTTCGTAGGTCTCTTCCAACGTGTAGGGCGCGATGGTGTCGAAGGTTTGCTTGCGATCCCACGGGCAACCGTTTTCCGGATCGCGCAGTGTGTTCATAATGGAAAGAAGACGTTCAATCGCTGCTGCTGTCATGCCTGATTCCTGAATCAATAAAAATCGCGTGTCGTCCTCGGCCTAGGCCGAGAACCTCTTACTGGAGAAATGCATTTAGCCTGTAGGAGATCCCCGCCTGCGCGGGGATGACAACGTGAGGAACTACGTAAAAATTACGCCCCTTGCTGGCGACGTGCGTCAATAACATCCGGCAGTTGGTTAAGCTTCGCCAGCACCCGTCCCAATACCTGAAGGTTGTAGATCTCAATCTCCATGTCGATCACCGCGATCTGCTGTTTAGTGTCGCTGCGGCTAGACACGCCCAGCACGTTCACCTTTTCGTTCGCCAGAATGGTGGTGATATCGCGCAGCAACCCACTGCGATCGTTGGCGGTTACGCGCACCGTCAGCGAGTAGCCGCTGGAGTAGCTTTCGCCCCAGACAGCATCGACAATCCGCTCTGGCGCATGGCTGCGCAGATCGTCCAACTGCTCACAGTCAGCACGATGGATAGAGATACCGCGCCCGCGCGTGATGAAACCGATAATCTCATCGCCCGGGATCGGCTGGCAGCAGCGCGCGATATGGTGCATCAGATTTCCGACCCCTTCGACCACAATGCGGCCGCTGTCTTTGCGGCTGTTCTGCGGGGGCGCTTTCTGCTGGGTGAGCTGACGCAGCGCTTCGCGATCCTGCTCCTCGGCGCTGGGCTGGTTGAGCTGCGCCTGAAGGAAGTTCACCATCTGGTTGAGGCGAATATCCCCGCCGCCAATCCCCGCCAGCAATTCATCAAGCGAGTTGATGTTATAGCGCGGCAACAGCAGCTTCTCTGCGGCTTTGAGGCTAATCCCCAAATGTTCCAGCTCGTTATCCAGAATCTGGCGACCAGCCAGAATATTCTTGTCACGATCTTGTTTGCGGAACCAGTTATGGATCTTGGAACGCCCACGGCTGGTGGTGATATAGCCCAAGTTCGGGTTCAGCCAATCGCGGCTCGGGTTCGGCTGCTTCTGGGTGATGATTTCAATCTGATCGCCCATCTGCAACTGGTAGGTAAAGGGCACAATGCGCCCGCCAATTTTGGCCCCGATGCAGCGGTGCCCGATGTCGCTATGAATGTGGTAGGCAAAATCCAGCGGCGTGGAGCCGGTCGGCAGATCGACCACATCGCCTTTTGGCGTAAACACGTAGACGCGATCGTCGAACACCTGGCTGCGCACTTCGTCCAGCATTTCGTCTGAATCGGCCATCTCTTCTTGCCAGGTGAGCAGCTTGCGCAGCCAGGCAATGCGTCCTTCGTAACCAGAGCGTCCCCCTGCAACCGCGCCCTCTTTGTATTTCCAGTGCGCAGCAACGCCCAGCTCTGCATCTTCATGCATCTGTTTGGTGCGAATCTGGATTTCAAGAGTTTGGCCCCTCGGCCCCAACACCACCGTATGGATGGATTGGTAACCATTGGGTTTGGGGTTTGCCACATAGTCGTCGAACTCGTCGGGCAGGTGGCGGTAGTGGGTGTGAACGATACCGAGCGCCGCATAGCAATCCTGCAAGCGCTCCACCACGATACGCACGGCACGCACATCAAACAGTTCATCAAACGACAGGGATTTTTTCTGCATCTTACGCCAGATGCTGTAGATATGCTTGGGCCGACCATATATATCGGCCTTCACACCCTCACCCGCCATCGCGGTGCGCAGCGTCTTCACAAAATCGTCAATGTACTGTTCACGGTCGATACGACGCTCGTGCAACAGTTTGGCGATTTTTTTGTATTCATCCGGATGCAAATAACGGAAGCAGAAATCTTCCAACTCCCATTTGAGCTGGCCGATACCGAGGCGGTTCGCCAACGGGGCGTAGATGTTGGTACACTCCTTGGCCGCCAGCACGCGCTCTTCTTCCGGCGCGTCTTTCACTTCACGCAGGTGCGCAATGCGCTCCGCCAGCTTGATCACCACGCAGCGGAAATCTTCCACCATCGCCAACAGCATACGGCGAATGTTGTCCACCTGCTCGGAGGCGACAGAATCATTTTGCGTCGCTTTCAGTTGACGAATCGCATCCATATCGCGCACGCCGTGCACCAAATCGACGATATTTTTGCCAAACGCTTCACGCAGCGTGTCTTCATCTACCACGCCGGAATCTGCCAGCGGGAACAGCATCGCCGCGCGCATGCTGTCGTTATCCATGCTGAGCGTGGAAAGGATCTCCACCATTTCAATGCCGCGCCATAACAGCAACATCGCAACGGGATGCCCCTGCGTGTGCTGTTCACAATAGCGCCAGGTCTCGGCTAAGCGTTCACACGACTGCTGATTATTGATGCCCAACGATGCAATCCAGGCATCTGGCACAAACTCGCCGTCCGTATTCAAATGCGCACTTCTTACCGCAACCATAAATTCTCCCTACATTGCTGCTTTGCCAGAGCATGCCGCTGTGCCAGAGCGTGCCGCCTTACCAGAACGCTGCAAAAACAGTGCCATCGATTCAAGGTGGCCGGTGTGAGGAAACATATCCAACATGGCGACCTGCGCCAACGTATAACCTGCGGCCAACAGCACTTTACTGTCCCGCGCCAACGTGGTGGGGTTACACGAAACATAGACCACACGCTGTGGTGCAAGTTTAACAATTTGCGGCATCACTTCCGCCGCCCCGGCGCGTGCCGGGTCTAGCAGTATCTTATCAAATCCCTGGGCGCTCCAGGACTGTTGCGCAACATCCTCATCGAGATTTTGGTGAGAAAATGTGACGTTAGACAAGCCGTTACGGCGCGCATTCTCTCGCCCCGTCTCCACCAACGCTGGCACACCTTCAACGCCGACCACTTCTGCCGCGCGCGTTGCCAGCGGCAGCGTGAAATTGCCCATGCCGCAAAACAGATCCAGAATACGATCTTGTGGCTGCACATCCAGCCACGCCAGCGCCTGTGCCACCATCTGCTGATTTACCGCGTCATTGACCTGAATAAAGTCGCGCGGGCTGAAGGCGAGCGTCATGTCGTTCACACGATACACCGGCGTATCGCCCGTCAAAGCGGTGACAACATCGGCCTCTGGCGCCAGATAGATAGCCACCTGCTGCGCCACGGAAAACGCGCGCAAAGCATCGGTGTCCGCGGCACTCAGGGCATCAAGATGGCGCAACACCAGCAGCGGACCGTTATCCGCCAGCACCAGTTCCACATGACCAAGCCGTTTCACCCCTTGCAACTGGCTGAGGCAGTGCCGCAACGGGGCTAACAGAACATCCAGTTCCGGTGCCAACACCGGGCAAGTTGCGATATCCACCACATCGTGCGATTGCCCCTGGCGGTATCCCATGCGCAAACCCGATGGGGGTTGAGGCCCTGTCTTGGCACGGGCTGACGCCTTCCCGCCCGCTGACGCAGGTTTGTCTCCCGCCAAAAAGTATAACGCAAGACGCGCACGCCGACGGTAACCATAGGCCGGCCCCGCAATCAGCCCAATATCTGTCAGCGTTTGTCCGGTTTCTCGCGTTATCAGCTTTTGCAGCGCGGCCGTTTTGCTGCGCTGTTGCAACGCCACATCGGCGTGCTGCTGCTGGCAACCGCCGCACACGCCAAAGTGCGGACAGCGCGGTTCTACACGCTGTGCACTGCGCGTCAGCAAGCGTTTAAGTTCAGCGCGCGCATACTGGCGTTTATCCTCGGTCAGCCGGACTTCCGCCTGCTCCTCCGGTAGCACACCGGGCACGAAAACAGTTTTGCCTTGATGACGCGCCACGCCCTGTCCGAAGGGATCGAGATCGGTCACGGTCACGTTAATGGTTTGCCGGGTCGTCACACGCCGGTTTGGAGAGTAGAATTGCGCCATAGTTTGCTATTGTGTCTTTAAGCTGAACGTCTGGGCCTAATTCTCCCACATTGGAACCTCATGACCAAATACAGTCTGCGTGCCCGCATGATGATACTGATTCTGGCTCCGACATTGATTATCGGATTGCTGCTCAGTACCTTCTTCGTTATTCACCGCAGCAATCAGTTGCAGGACCAACTCGCCAGCGCGGGAGCCAGTATTATTGAGCCGCTTTCCGCCGTTGCCGCCTATTCAATGGTCGCCAACCAGCAGGAGATGATTCAGCCGCTAATCAATATGCTGCATCGGCGTCATTCCGACATTGTGCGCGCCATTATCATCACTAATGCACAACATCAGGTGTTGTTCAGCACCGATTCGCGCCATGTCACCCAGTTGATTGATGCGGTAAAACAGCAGCCGATGCCGTCAGGGCTACATTCTCATCAGGTTGATGACATGCTGTTACTGCATATGCCTATCACCATCGGCCCGGAATTTACCCGTCATGCGGGCAAGGTCGAACGTCCCGGCGCGACCGTGGGGTATGTATTGCTGGAGTTGGATACCGACTCCATCATGCTGCAACAGTATCAGGAAACCTTTATCGCCACGCTGTTGATGCTGCTGTGTATGGGGATTGCCGGTCTGTTTGCCTATCGTCTGGTGCGCGATGTCACCATGCCGATACGCAATATGGTGGATACCGTCGATCGTATCCGTCGCGGTCAATTGGACAGCCGTGCGGAAGGGTGCATGCTGGGTGAGCTGGATATGCTGAAAAATGGCATTAACGCCATGGCGATGTCCCTGACGGCCTACCACGAGGAGATGCAGCAAAACATCGATCAGGCCACCTACGATCTCAGAGAAACGCTGGAACAGATGGAGATCCAGAACGTTGAGTTGGATTTGGCGAAAAAGCGGGCGCAAGAGGCCGCGCGCATCAAGTCCGAGTTTTTAGCCAACATGTCGCACGAACTGCGCACCCCGCTTAACGGCGTGATCGGTTTCACCCGCCAAACGCTAAAAACCACGTTAACCGCCACCCAGACCGACTATTTGCGCACCATCGAACGTTCCGCCAACAATTTGCTGGCTATCATCAATGACGTGCTGGATTTCTCCAAGCTGGAAGCCGGCAAGCTGGTGTTGGAAAACATCCCGTTCTCACTGCATAACACGCTGGATGATGTCATCACGCTGTTGGCGCACACCGCCCATGAGAAAGGGTTAGAGCTGACACTCAACATTCAACCCGGCGTACCCGAACGATTTATCGGCGATCCCATGCGTCTGCAACAGGTGATCACCAACCTGCTGGGCAATGCCATCAAATTCACCGAAAAGGGCAATATTGATATTCGCGTTGAACGCCACCGCCAGAACCATAAACAGCTGGAGTTGGAAATTCAGATCCGAGATACCGGGATCGGTATCGCCGAAGGGCAACAGGCACAGTTGTTTCAAGCATTTCGTCAGGCGGATACCAGCATTTCCCGCCGCCACGGCGGCACCGGGCTGGGGCTGGTTATCACCCAGCGGTTGGTAAAAGAGATGGGGGGCGATATTCGCTTCCAAAGCACAGTCAACCAAGGCTCCACCTTTTGGTTCCACATCACGCTAACCTGCGATCCGCACAGCGCTGTCGTCGAGAATAACGTCTCCGTGCTGCAAGGGCGCAGCATTGCCTATGTGGAAGCCAACGCCTCCGCCGCACAGGCCGGGCTAGATATTTTGGGGCAAACGCCGTTGCAGGTGCACTTTAGCCCTACCCTTGAACAGCTACCGCCGCAACATTTTGATATTTTGCTGCTCGGTGTCCCCGTTCGGCATCGTAATACCTTGCAGGATTACACCTCGCAACTGCGCGACATGAGCCGTAAAGCAGACTGTGTCATTTTAGCCTTGCCCAGTCTGGCGCAAATGGATGCTGAACAGCTGAAATCCTTCGGTATCCACGCCTGTCTGAGTAAACCCCTGTCCTCAGTACGTCTGTTGCCCTTAATACAGGAAGGGCTGTTGATCCAGCAGCTATCGTTGCTGCCAGTAACGCAACCGGCAACGCTGCCCACACCGCGCTTGCCCCTGTGTGTGATGGCGGTGGATGACAATCCGGCCAACCTGAAACTGATCGGCACCTTGCTGGAAGAGCAGGTGGAAAACACCCTGCTGTGTGACAGCGGTGAAGAGGCTATCGCGCAGGCGGCCATGCAGGATATCGACGTTATCCTGATGGATATCCAAATGCCGGGCATGGACGGTATTCGCGCCAGCGAGCATATTCGCCAGCTTTCCCGCCACGCCACCACGCCGATTATCGCCGTCAGCGCCCATTCGCTGAGTGACGAGCGCAAATCATTGCTGCAAGCGGGGATGGACGGTTATCTGGCTAAACCGATTGATGAGCAAATGCTGGCATCGGTATTGGCACGTTATACCCAACCGCCGGTGATACTGACTGAGCGCGAGAACAGCAGCATGACACAATTACTGGCGGAGCATGATGACAGCCAGCTCTCGCTCGACTGGTCGCTGGCAACGCGTCAGGCAGCGAATAAACCAGACCTGGCGCGCGATCTGCTACAAATGCTGCTGGACTCCCTGCCTGAGGTTCAGCAACACATCGAAACGCTGTTGGCGGGCCACCCGGTGGAAGACACGCTGCCGCTGATTCACAAACTGCACGGCAGTTGCGGCTACAGCGGCGTGCCCCGCTTGAAGCAACTGTGTTACACGCTGGAAACCGCACTGCGTAAGGG
>NZ_JAGFPF010000879.1:0-869 GCF_025962695.1 Candidatus Symbiopectobacterium sp. NZEC135
CTGTTTGGCATCGGTAATGTGCCCGGCGTGGTGGTCACCATTATCTTTGCGCTGCCGCCGATTGTGCGTTTGACCATTCTCGGTATCCGTCAGGTGCCCGCCGATCTGGTAGAAGCCGCTGAGTCCTTTGGAGCCAGCCCGCGCCAGATGCTGTTCAAGGTTCAGTTGCCGTTGGCAATGCCCACCATCATGGCCGGTGTTAACCAAACGCTGATGCTTGCGCTCTCCATGGTGGTAATTGCTTCGATGATCGCAGTGGGCGGATTGGGGCAAATGGTGCTGCGCGGTATCGGGCGTCTGGATATGGGACTGGCGGCCGTGGGCGGCGTCGGGATCGTTATTCTCGCCATCATTCTGGATCGGTTGACGCAATCTCTGGGGCGTGACAGCCGTAGCCGTGGTAACCAACGCTGGTATCGTACCGGTCCGTTAGGGCTGATCCTGCGCCCGTTCACCCGTTAATAACATTACACATAAAGAGGGATAAACCATGATGCAGAAAACCGGACTCGGGGCTGCGGCCCTGATTACCGCGCTGGCAGGCTCGCCGCTCTATGCTGCCGACCAGCCGGGCAAAGGTGTCAGTGTTCAGCCGGTGCAGAGCACGATTTCGGAAGAAACCTTCCAGACGCTGCTGGTCAACCGTGCGCTGGAGAAACTGGGCTACGACGTGCAACCGATTCGCGAAGTCGATTACAACGTAGCCTATATGTCTATCGCTTCCGGCGATGCCACCTTCACCGCTGTGAATTGGGATCCGCTTCAGGCAGACATGTACAAAGCGGCTGGTGGTGATGCCAAATTTTACCGCGATGGCGTCTACGTCGGTGGCGCAGCGCAAGGCTATCTGATCGATAAAAAGACAGCGG
>NZ_JAGFPF010000882.1:0-869 GCF_025962695.1 Candidatus Symbiopectobacterium sp. NZEC135
CTGGCCCGCGTGACGCGCTGGCTGTTTCTTTCCGTGATCCCACTGGGGTTGCCTGCTGCGCTGCAAATTGCCGCTGAATTTTGGGCGCCGTTTATCGGCCACAGCAGGATGGGCATATTGGCGGTGCAACTGTTGACGCTGGTCGCCATTTGGCTGCTTGGGTCACGCAGCGCGGGCTCAAGTGCTTCCATTCAAACGTTGATTGCCGTGCTGGTGGTGCTGCTGGTCGCCGCCATTTGGTGGGGCGGAGAGATCAATCCCACGCATATCGCCTGGCCTGCACTGAGTGCTGTCTCTTGGCCGAACACCTTTGATTCACTCGCCGTGATGTTTTGGTGTTTTGTCGGGCTGGAAGCGTTTGCTCACCTTTCCACCGAGTTTCGCAATCCCGAGCGTGATTTCCCACGCGCGTTGATGATCGGCATGCTGATTGCTGGCATCGTCTATTGGGGCTGTACCGTGGCGATTTTGCAGTTGAATGTCTATGGCAGTGATATCCCCCCGACCTCGCTGCTGTTGAGTATTGTCGCGGACCTGTTTGCCAGCCAGTGGATCTATTGGGCCGCCTGCCTCGTCGGTTATCTGGCGTGCTTTGCCAGCGTGAACATATACACCCAAGGCTTTGCGCGACTGGTGTGGTCGCAGGCAGCGCCGGGGAGTCGTTTGGGGAGGCTTTCGCGAGCCCAGGTGCCACTCAGTGCGCTGTCGGCGGTGGTGCTGTGTAGCATGGTCTGTTGTCTGCTGATTTACTGGCTATCTTTGCCTTTAGCGACGCTGATCGTTTATGCCAATGGCATTTTTGTTCTGGTTTATCTGCTGTGCATGCTGGCTGGGTGCCGGTTGTTGAAAGGTCGGGCCCGCCTGATGGC
>NZ_JAGFPF010000881.1:0-869 GCF_025962695.1 Candidatus Symbiopectobacterium sp. NZEC135
CGGGTGTAATCGGGTTTCAGGATCTTCTACCAGCAATAGCGGACGCGATTCCGTATCCAGCGATACCGCGCCTTTCGCCTGCAACAGCGTTGAAAACAGTTCGAGCAGAATGATACGACGGCTGCGGCTATTGGGATCGCTCAACATCCGGTTGATATTATCCAAAGAGCGCCAGGATTTTCCGTTGTGCGCGCGCGCGTGGCGGGGATGGCGCGGCGTGAAGCCCTCATCCCCTTGCTCGGAAAAATAGTGCTCCAGCAGTTGCCGCATCGCCACCATCCCTTGACGCAGATCCTGATCGGTCAGCCGCTGCGGGTTGCGGGTCAGTTCCTGCATCAGTTGATTCAGGTGTTGGGTCAGGTCGTCGCTATTACTCTCGCGCACCGGCAACGGCGCGACGTCAACCCGTTTGCGCCGGGTGAAACGCGCATCGCGTAGCCGCAACACCGGGTGCAAAGTTGTCCAGCGCCAGCGGTTGCCCATCAGCGTCAAGGAAACTGCGCCAGGTGCACACCGCACCGCTTTCATCCACTTCACCTTCCAGACGATAGAAAATGCGCTGTAATCGCCCCTCGCCCCTGACCCAAACCGGCACCAGGCCACGGTATCGCGGCCCAAGGTGATGCCCGACGCCGCTTTCACAGAAGGTGAAGATAACCTGCAAGTGATGTTCCCGACTCGCTTCATCGCCGGGCGTAAAGTGGAAATCCTGCAAAGAAAAGTGATGCAGCGGCAATGCCGGCGACAGCAGCAGAGACAAGGCATCCAAGAGACTCGACTTGCCCCAAGCATTTTCCCCAATCAAGACCGTATTGTGCTCCAGTACCAGTGACAGACGATTGATGCCGCGGAATCCAACAACCTCCACG
>NZ_JAGFPF010000883.1:0-868 GCF_025962695.1 Candidatus Symbiopectobacterium sp. NZEC135
CACCATGATTGCACTCAGCGCCTTCGCACTGGAAGCCTGGCTCCAACCGCAAGGCCACTCTGCCGAGCTGATTCGTACCGTCCTGCTGCAAACGCTGGTCACCGCACAGTGGTTCTATATGCTTAACTGCCGAGTATCCAACGGCTTTTCGCTGACCAAGGGGTTATTAGCCAACCGGGGGATTTGGATTGTCAGCGCCGTATTGCTCGTGCTGCAACTGGCGATTATCTACCTTCCCTTTATGCAAATGCTGTTTGGCACCGAGGCGTTGCCATTCCGTTACTGGCTCATCACCTTTGCCATTGGTTTTGTCATGTTCTTGATTGTTGAAGCGGAGAAACCGCTGACGCGACGCTGGCGCTCATCGTAACGCAGGCTACTGTGTGCCGCTTTTGCTGAGCGGCACACTCACTGCGTCAACGTTGGCGGGAGAAAAGGTTAACGTTTGTTACCACGGCTATTTGCCCAGGGATCGGCATCATCGGCTTTTGCGGCAGGCGCCTCTTTCAACGAATCAAGATACAGCGCTTCGACTTCAGCGCGCGCCCACGGGGTGCGACGCAGAAACTTTAAACTGGATTTGACGCTGGGATCGCTTTTAAAACAATTGATATTAACCCGTTGACCCAGTTTTACCCAGCCAAAACGTTCAACCAACGCATTGACTTGCATTTCAAGGGTTACGCCATGCAGAGGATCTTTTGAAATGTGAGCGGTCATGTAACGTCCGGTAAGGTGATATTTTGGTGATTAACAAAATGCGTCTGGAATCCCGGCAGGTTACAAGAAAAGCCCACAACCAGCAATGGTATAATTAGTTACAATTTAACTAAGTTAAGTCTGTCTGGCGTTTTTTTTGTTATTTATA
>NZ_JAGFPF010000885.1:0-867 GCF_025962695.1 Candidatus Symbiopectobacterium sp. NZEC135
GCTGGAGCAACGGAGTGGACGCCTGCAAGTGGCAATTCCTGCCTTAACGCTGGTACTGGAGTTTGACCATGCCTGATTCTCCGTCATTTACGCGTTCGGACAATCTCGGGGCGTTCAGTGACGCATTACGTCACAGTAATCAACCCGCATTTATTATGCCATTTACCGATGGTCAGCCGCGCGAAATCACTTTCCAGCAGTTAGATAATAGGGCTAACGCCATCGGTCTTGGATTACAACGTTTTGACTGGCCACAGGGATCTCGCGTCGCGGTTCTCGCCCGTAATTCGATTGACTATATTGCCAGCCTGCTCGGCATTATGCGTGCCGGACTGGTCGCGGTACCGATCAACTTTCGTTTCCCAGTCGATACCATCGAACGCATCCTCACCGACAGTGAGAGTCGCCTGCTGTTGGGTGATGAAGATCAGCTCAAACGCGTTGTCAGCGATATCGCCCGAGTGCCCTTTGGCGCTGAGCTGACCGCGCTGCAACGCGTAGGTCAGTTGGAATGCTTTACACCTGCCCACGACGATCTGGCATTGATGCTGTACACCTCCGGTTCGACCGGGATGCCCAAAGGCGTGCGGCTGACACACGCCAGCCACCGCTGGGTGGTTGAGACCCGACTGGCAGCACAGGAATTAACGGGTGAACGAGTATTGATTGCCGCACCTTTCTACCATATGAACGCGCTGGCACTGGCTCTGCTTACACTGGCAAGCCAGGTAACCACCGTGCTGCTGCCGCAATTTGAAGCACGTCGTTATCTTGAGGCAATGAACCACTACCGTTGTACCTGGCTGACAGCCGTTCCCCCCATGCTTGCCATGATGTTACAGGAGAAAGATTTGCTGGAAGCCTATG
>NZ_JAGFPF010000884.1:0-867 GCF_025962695.1 Candidatus Symbiopectobacterium sp. NZEC135
AGATAACCGCCGTACACCTGGGTATACCAGTCTGTCGCCGGGTTATCCATACGCGTCAGTTGCAGGTTGGTCAGCAGTAGATCGGAAGAGGTTACATATTCACGAATCCAGGTTCTGACGCGCGGTAAGCTGCTGTCATTAGGCGGCGTTTTATAATTAAAGCGATCGTAGTTATTGATCAGGTTCAATGACGCGGCGCCACCGACCGACCAGTGATCGCTCAGGCGATAATCCGCGCTGCCTTTCAGCGCCACCTGATACATATAGAACGATTCCGCGCCGCCTACGGATTGCGTCAAGGTCGGCTCGATACCGTAGGTCAAGCGCGATGGCTCGCTGCGTAACACTGGTTGCCCGTTGATATCAGAGAGCGGTTCTGCGCGCTGGGTAACCGGCTCCGGCTGCCCTAACGGAATAGACGCCGATTGCACATCGCGGAATGCTTTGGTATCCACCGCCGTACTTTCTACCGGCAGACGCTGGCTGCGACGTACAATGTGGTATTCCCCTACGCTCTCCGGTACATGGTTCGCCAGCACGGTCGCCGCACGCTGAGTGGCTTCATTTTTATCGCGATACTTATCCTGATCGGCAACGATGGTCACTTGATGCCCATCGGCATAAATATCGGCATTGCTGTAACCGGCTTTTTCATCCAGCTCACGCGCCACCTGCTGCCAGTTGGTGCCGTTGGCTGAATGGACAGGAGCATATACGGGAGGAACATCTTCCGGATGCGATTGGCGTAAATCGTCAAAGTTAGTGTGCAGGCTAAAGCCCCACATCAAGGTATTGCCGCGCTGCCAGGAAAGGGTGGTATCAAAGTTATCACTGACGCGGTAGACCATGCCGATATTGAAGGGGGAG
>NZ_JAGFPF010000886.1:0-864 GCF_025962695.1 Candidatus Symbiopectobacterium sp. NZEC135
GCGTAATACTGGATTCCGCCCCGCCGACGGCAGCCGTTATCGCAGCAGAGCGCATGGCCCACAAGGGCTATGAGATGCTGCACCATGTGCAACGAGCGCATTACGAACAGGGCAGAAAAATCGCTGATGCCGCCGTATTGGCACAGTGCGCCAGTGAGATCGGATTGGACCCCGTTGCTTTTGCCAATGAGTATGCCTTCGTTACCGCTGATGGCCTGGAGCAACATTTCAAGGAAAGCCGTGCATTGCTGGCGAACGTGGGTGGACATGGTTTTCCCACCTTCGTGCTGGAAACCGCCGACGGCAGTAGAGAGATTGTCCAGACGGTCGAATTTCTGGGCAATATGGATGCGTGGCGCGCCTTTTTGCAGGTTAAGATCGGTGGATTTGCTGCGTAAGCGGTATTCACTACCCGTAAGCCGGTGTCGATGATGCCGGCTTTCAATGATACACTGTGCTCAGGTTTCCCTGTATTGGGATCACGATTGACCAGACACAGTAAGACGTATGCACCCATCTTCTGATACTCAGCACCACTTTCCCGCACAACGCTTCTCCATCGCGCCGATGCTCGATTGGACCGATCGTCATTGCCGCTATTTCCATCGTCAGTTGACGCGTCAAACGCTGCTGTACACCGAGATGGTCACGACCGGTGCCATTATTCACGGCAAGGGCGATTATCTGGCTTACAGTGATACCGAGCATCCGGTGTCGTTGCAGTTGGGCGGCAGCGATCCTGCCGCACTGGCGCAGTGTGCGCAGTTGGCAGAGCAACGCGGCTACGATGAGATCAATCTCAACGTCGGTTGCCCTTCGGATCGCGTGCAAAATGGACGCTTTGGTGCCTGCCTGATGGCAGAA
>NZ_JAGFPF010000887.1:0-864 GCF_025962695.1 Candidatus Symbiopectobacterium sp. NZEC135
CGGGCCACAGGTCAGGCGTGAACAGGTGTTGCGGCGCAAACCACAGGTGATCATTACTACGGGTACTGCCGCCGATGCGGCCGCCACCCGTGATTTTTGGTCGCCGCAGTTGTCCGTGCCGATCATTACGGTAGAGGAAGATTGGTTTAATCGCAGCAGCCCGCGCCTGCTGCTGGCAGCCCAGTACATTTGCCAGCAACTCTCCGCCCTCCCCGCCCAGTAAATCACAGGGTAATGCCTGCGCTCATGCAGGCATTACTGCATGCTTTTCATCCAGAAAAAAACCGGTTATCATGTCGGTAATGGTCAAAATGCAACCATGTTTAGACAAGAAACAAACCAAAACATAACGATTTGATAACGCACTATTGTGCACTGAGCCGGTAACGGCTCTTTTTAACACCAGGTAGAAAAAGTGATAAAAATAAGTCTGCTTACTGCGGGCCTGCTGATGCTGGCCTGCAATACTGCGTGTGCAGCAAGCACCAGCGGGCAAATCAATGTGGGGTTGAGCGTGGTTCCTGCCTGTGAAGTCAAGGAAACCGCAACATCAGCCCGCGTCGAGTGCCCGGCCGCAAAAGCGTTGATGCCGAAGATTACGCAAACGTCTCTCAGCGCAGGGGCTCGTACGGTAACCCATCAGGAACAGCGGCTGATCACCATTGAATGGTGATGGTTGGTTTATTCGGCCCGTTAAAACAAAAAACCGCGTTGCAAGCAGCGCGGTTTTTTCTCGCCATTAGGTGGCTGGATAATCAGATGCTGAAAGAAGAGCCGCAGCCGCAGGTGCTTTTCGCATTCGGGTTAGTGACCACGAAGCGCGAACCTTCCAGGCCTTCGGTGTAATCCACCGCGCCACCGACC
>NZ_JAGFPF010000888.1:0-863 GCF_025962695.1 Candidatus Symbiopectobacterium sp. NZEC135
ATCAGTTGGTGCGCCTGAGCGGCGTTGATGCCGAGATCCTGCGGCAGGGCTGGCGTTTCCATCAGTTGCTTTTGGTTACGCCGGTATTCCACGATATGCATAAAGGCAGTGACCGCACCTTCGGGCGTGCGGTAGGTGGGAATGCCTGCCTCATTGAACAGACGGCGCGCCTCCTGAGAGGAATATTCGCCGCACCAGTTGGTGAGCAAGGTGATGCGTTTGCCGCGTGGATGCGCCTGACAGCAGGCAATTAACTGCTGTGCGCTTTCGGTGCCGGGCGCGGCCGCACTCGGTGCGTGGATGATCAGCAGGGCGTCGTAGTCATCGCTGTCCAGCAATACCGAAAGTGTGCTGAGATAGCGTGCCGCCGTGGCGTCGTCGCGCAGATCGAGCGGGTTTCCGATGTGGACTTCCTCGGGCAATACGTCACGCAACTTCTGTTGCGTCTGTTCCGTTAAGGTCGCCAGCTTACCCTGTCGGCTAAGCAGTTGATCGAGCGCCTGTGCGGCGGGTGAGGCACCGTTACTGACAATCAACAAACGCTCACCGCGCAGCGGGCGCAGGTGGCTCAGCGTTTCCACCGCGGAGAACAGCTCGTGGGTGTCACGGACACGCAGCAGACCGGCACGCTGGATGGCCGCATCGTAGGCGGCATCCAGCCCGAGTTGGTGCCCGTGCAATAACTGCTGAGCCAACTGCGTTCTGCCGCTCTTGATAACCAGGATGGGCTTGTTTCTGGCGGCGCTGCGCGCGGCGGACAGAAAACGCCGCGCATCCTTGAGCTGCTCCAGATGCAATAAAATGGCGCTGGTTTTACCATCACGCGCCAGAAAATCGAGGACATCGTCCACATCGATATCCAG
>NZ_JAGFPF010000889.1:0-862 GCF_025962695.1 Candidatus Symbiopectobacterium sp. NZEC135
GAGTCGTTGGGCCGGATCGTCAAACGCCTCTTTAGGCGTATTCATGGTCAGCGAAAGCAGGAATGTTTTACCGTGCAGCTTGCCACCCGTTCCATATTGCTTACTCGGGTCGTTCGCTATGCGGCCATCGTCAATCAAAAAACTTTGCTGGCTCATCCCTGCTGTGAAGACTTCATCAACATATTTCTTGTAGAGCCAGGGCGTACCAAACCAGAACACGGGCGACTGGGTGATGATAATATCTGCCCAAAGGTGTTTCTGAACTTCCTCGTTAATGTTATAGCCCTTCTCAATATAGGTTTGCTGGGTGCGATACCCTTTTTTGTCCATTTCATCCTTAATCAACGCGACATACTCTCGATTAAGCGCCCCTTCGCTAAGGCCAGGATAAGTCTGATGTGCATTGATGATAAGCACGTTTTTTACGCGAGGCTGTGCTGCACCAATCGCACCAGTGGCAAAACCGGGTAACACTGCGGCAGCGGTAGCCACCAACCCGGCTTTAATAAAGTCACGCCGCTCTTGAGCCACGCCCCCCTCAATATCGCTTTGTTTACCAACAAATTTGCAGTAAGGGAACCGCCAGTTCTTGTCTATCATGTCAATTCCTTTTGCCGTTTTATAGAGAAAAGCCCACCCACCCACGATGGCTAGAATAAGCAGGTATAGCTAACGAGGATGACAACGATGGGGCTTTTTTTCTGATGCCGAGGGCGAGCACGTAGGAGGACTCCACAAAGGAGACCTAAAAGAATAATGGGATAAACGGCGCGGAGATAATGCAGAAACAAAAAAAGAACCTTTCGGTTCTTCAAATGTTGGAGCGGGAAACGAGACTCGAACTCGCGACCCCGACCTTGGC
>NZ_JAGFPF010000088.1:0-10621 GCF_025962695.1 Candidatus Symbiopectobacterium sp. NZEC135
GAGAGCATCAGCAATGAGGCAAGAATAAGCACGCTTTTCTTGAACATGGTTATTTTCCTTCTCAAGGGAGAGGTAAAAGGGAAAGTCATTCTGTCGAGGCGATCGCCACCGCCTTCAGTAAGCGTAGTCAATCTTGCCGCGATAAGCGTTTTTTGTTCCGGTGTCACTGAAAATAGGCGGCACACTGGCATTCACGCTTATCAGGAGCCACGCCATGACACTGTCAATGTCCCAACCAGCGGATACCCGCAATCTTGTGATTACCCGAGTGCTGGACGCTCCACGACAGGCAATATGGCGTGCCTGGTCAGACCCAGAATGGCTCAAAGTCTGGTGGAGCCCCAAACCTTGCACGACTGAGGTTATCGCCCTCGACCTGCAACCCGGCGGGGCATTCCATACCCGGATTCAGGGGCCGGACGACGATCGCAGTGAATATATCGGGTGCTTTTTGGAGGTGATTCCCCACACCCGAATCGTGTTCACGTCGATGCTGACCGCAGGCTGGCGGCCTGCCCTCCCCGCATTGGCCTTTACTACGCTCATTTCGTTGTCTGATTACGCGCTGGGTAGCTGTTATACCGTTCAGGTTATCCATCAGGACGAAGCCACACGTGAACAACATGAAAAATCAGGTTTTTTTGAAGGATGGAACAGGGTCATCAGCCAATTGGAGGAGGTTGCCTGTACACTACGCTAGCCGACGAGGGGGATGGCGTATCGACAACATTCCCCCTATGATGGAAAGCCAATCTCTTTGGTTTGAACCTGCAATGCAACGTTATTTCTCTGCCCTCTCCCACCCCATACTGGGCATCAAACCCCAGGAGTGGGCGCTAATCCTGATCACACTGGTGTGGGGAACCACCTTTTTAGTGGTTCATTTGGCCATGCAACACAGTGGCCCGCTGTTTTTTGTTGGGCTGCGCTTCACCACGGCCGGTATCATCAGCCTGCTGGTCTTTCGGCGCGCATTGGCAGGGCTGACACTTCAGGAGTGCTATGCGGGTTTTGCCATCGGAGCGAGTATCCTGCTGGGCTACGGTTTACAAACCTATGGCCTGCAAACCATCACCAGCAGTCAGTCAGCGTTTATTACCGCGCTGTATGTCCCGCTGGTGCCGCTGCTGCAATGGCTGGTGCTACGGCGCCGCCCCGGCGTCATGAGTCTGGTGGGGATTGTTTTCGCGTTTGTCGGCTTGATGCTGTTGGCAGGACCCGATGCGGGCCATCTCAGCATGAGTCAGGGCGAATGGGCCACGCTGCTCAGTGCGCTGGCGATTGCCGCCGAAATCATTCTTATTGGCCATTTCGCTGGGAAAGTCGATGTGCGCCGAGTGACTACCGTACAGTTGCTGACGGCGGGACTGCTATCCCTGCTGTTAATGCCGGTAACCGGTGAGTCATTACCCGCCTTCTCCTGGGCCTGGCTGCTGGGCGGCATCGGCCTTGGTGCCGCCAGCATTGTGATTCAACTGACCATGAACTGGGCGCAAAAGGCGGTGTCCCCAACCCGTGCCACCGTCATCTACGCCAGCGAACCGGTGTGGGCGGGCATTGTCGGTCGTCTTGCCGGTGACCGCTTGCCCGGCTTAGCGATGGTGGGTGCCGCGCTGATCGTTATCGGGGTGCTGGTCAGCGAACTGAAACCGGCACAGTGGCTACGCCGCAAGAAAGTGCCTGCCTGTAACACAGAACGCGAAGGAGCCTGACAGTGGCTGAGGGTGCCGACCCGACGGGCGTTTTAACACGGCATCGCGCGGAAACCCTGCTGCCGGGCAACCCACACCACGATCAGCGTTGCCGTTAGCAGCACCAAAAGCGCCGGAGAGAATGCCGCAACGCCCAGACTCTCCAGCAACAGCCCGCCAACAATACCGCCGCCAGCGATCGCCAGGTTCCAGGCCGTCACCAGCATCGATTGCGCCACATCGGCCGCCTCTCCGGCGGTTTTGGCGATGGCAGTTTGAAACAGCGTCGCCGCGCCGCCGAATGCCAGCCCCCACACCGCCACAGCCGTATACACTACGACAGATCTATCACCCGCAACGCCAAGCGCCAGCGCAGACAGGCCGAACAATAGCGTGCTGAGTAGCGTCAAGGCACGCAGATGCCGGTCAATCAGCACGCCGACAATCCCGATCCCCAGCAACGAAGCTACGCCAAACACCAGCAGTATTACGTCCGTGCGTTCAGCTATGCCCGCCGCCGCCAAAAACGGGGCGATATAGGTATAAAGGATGTTGTGCGCCAGCACAAAGGCCAATACCACGAACAGCACCGGACGCACCCCGGCGATGATAAACACCGCCCCTAGCGACAATCGCTTGCCCACAGGCTGCCCGGCAAAATCGGGAACCTGAACACGCACCCACAGCATCAGCAGTACCGCCAATACGCTCATGAGGCCAAAACACATCCTCCAGCCCACCAGCTGGCCTAAAAACGTTCCTGCTGGCACGCCGAGCGACAGTGCTAGGGGCGTGCCGACCATGGTGATGGCAATGGCACGTCCCTTCTGGTGGTCCGGTACCATACGTGCGGCGTAACCAGCCAGCAATGCCCACAATAGCCCGGCGGATACGCCCGCCACAAAGCGGGCCACTATCGTCAGGAGATAGCTGACGGAGAACGTTGTGACGGTATTGGCAATCGCGAAACCCGCCAGGGCCAACAACAGTAATGGACGGCGGCGCATACCTTGTGTGGCCGCCGTCAAAGGGATCGCCGCAACCAGCGAGCCGATGGCATAGAAGGTGACGGTCTGGCCTACCCAAGCTTCAGACACCGCAAGACCTTGCGCCATTTGCGGTAGCAGCCCCGCAGGTAGGGCTTCGGTCAGGATGGTGATGAACGCGGCCGTGGCTAACGCCAACAGTGAAGCCAACGGCAAGCGCTCCTGTTTACGGCATGTCATTGTGCTTCCCCCAGCGCCCCGTACACCGCATCACGCAGATCGGTAACGAAACGGCCCGACATGCCTTCGTACAGCGTATTGGTAAACGCCACCACGCTCAGACCTTGTGCACGATCCACAAACCAGGCATGACCGTAAGCCCCTCCCCAACGCCAGGTTCCCGGCGATTCTGGCGAGTCCGCAAGCTGGGGATCGCGTAACACAGAAAACCCCAGGCCAAAGCCAAACCCTGGCACATTAGGCAGTTCCAGCCCGTGGGTCTGGTCGCGGCCCATCTCCTCAATCAGGGCATCGGGCAATAGCGCACCGCCGCCCTGACGCAGGGTTTCGAGCAGGTAGAGGAGGTCTCTGGCGGTGCCCGCCATGCCTGCGCCGCCTGAAGGGAAGGCTTCAGCATCGAAGATTCGCGCCGGACTATACGTAATACCGACTGCGCCCTCAAAGGCAGAAACGGTTTCACCTTCAGCCAACCGATGGGGTTGCGTTGTGTCATTCACATAGGCCGTCGCCACGCGTTGCGCATTGTCAACGACAAAGCCGGTATCCACCATACCCAGCGGGCCGGTCACCAGTTCACGTACCGCCTTGTCCAGTGACGTGCCCTGAACACGCGCAATCAAGGCGCCCAGCACATCCGTCGCCAGCGAGTACCCCCAGGCGCTGCCCGGCGCATACAGCAGCGGCACGCTGGCGAGGCGCTGTAAATTCTCATCCAGCGTGATGCCGGAAGCATCCATACCGTCCGATATCCCAGCCTGCGCATAAGGGCCATTTGCATCTGCCTCAAAGAAGCGGTAGCTCAAGCCAGCAGTATGGCTGAGCAACTGCCGCACCGTGATCGGCGCGGCTGATCCATCGGGCAACCGAGGGTGAAATTCAGGCAGCCAGCGAGAGATGTCGTCATCCAGACCGAGTTTTCCCTGAGCCACCAGCACCAGCGCCGCCGTCGATACGATAGGTTTACTCACCGACGCCAGCCGGAAGATCGTGTCCAACGCCATCGGCTGCGCGTGTTCACGGTCGGCCCATCCGGCCGCCTGCTGATAAATCAATGCACCGTGGTGCGCCACTAAGACCACGCTACCTACCAGACGCTGCGTATCGAGCGCCTGCTGAATAACATTCTGAATACGGGTGGAGAGAGGCGCAGAGGGAACGCCTGAGCGCAAGGGAGAGAAAAGAGTCGTCACGTTAAAATCCTTGATGTCATCGGTTGCTAAATCGGGCATGCCTTGACGATAGAGAACTTGTGACTCAAGAAAAAGAGGGATACAGTTCCTTGCTATGCGGAATAAATTGTCCGCAATGTGAGGGCGATATGGACAGCCTTAACGGCTTTGTGGTGTTCGTACAGGTGGCGGAAACGCGCAGTTTTGTGGCAGCGGGACGGTTGCTGGGGGTATCAGCCTCGGCCGTCGGCAAGAGCGTGGCACGTCTGGAAGAAAAACTGGGCGTGCGCCTGTTCCATCGCAGCACGCGTAACATCACCCTAACGGCTGAGGGCACTCTGTTTCTGGAGCGCTGTCGGCGCATTCTGGCCGAGATCGAAGCCGCAGCGTTGGATCTACAGACCAACGGCACACCGCGCGGGCGCTTGCGAGTGAGCCTGCCGTTGGTCAGTTCGCTGGTACTGCCAGTGCTCAGTGAATTTATGCATACCTATCCCGAGATCGAGCTGGATCTCGATTTCACCGATCAGATAGTCAACGTGATCGAAGAAGGCTTTGATGCGGTGGTGCGCACCGGTGAGCCACACGACTCGCGCCTCACTGCGCGTCGGCTTGGTGCCTTCCGCTCGTTGCTGGTCGCGTCCCCAGACTATCTGGCGCGGCAGGGCACACCGCAAGTGCCTGCTGACCTGCTGCGACACCGCTGCCTGCACTATCGCTTTCCCCACAGCGGCAAGCTGGAGCCTTGGGCGTTGCGACTCGCTCCCGGAGAGCCGCCGTTGCAGCTGCCCACGGCGATGATCTGCAACAACATAGAGACGCGCGTGTGCTTCGCACTGCAAGGGTTGGGTATCGCCTATCTGCCGGACTTCTCTATTCGCGATCTGCTGGCCGATGGCCGATTACAGCCCATTCTGGTCGATTATGTAGAGCGCACAGGCGTTTTTCACGTGCTGTGGCCCGCGAGCAAGCATCCGTCGCCGAAGGTACGCGTACTGGTAGACTTTCTTAGCGAGCGGGTGTTTCCCGGTTCGTAAGCTTACGCCTTGCTATCTTTGGACAAAAAAAACCGCCAGCAAAGCCGACGGTGTTTTTTGGCAGGGAAGTGCTTATTTCACGCGGGAAACGTATTCGCCAGAACGCGTATCCACTTTGATCACTTCGCCAATCTGAACAAACAACGGCACTTTTACCACGGCACCGGTGGTCAAGGTTGCCGGCTTACCGCCAGTCCCTGCTGTATCGCCCTTCAGACCCGGATCGGTTTCCACGATCTCCAGTTCCACGAAGTTTGGCGGCGTTACCGTAATCGGTTGGCCGTTCCACAACGTCACGATACATTCAGCCTGATCCAGCAGCCATTTGGCGTTGTCGCCAACGGCTTTGGAATCAGCGGCCAGTTGTTCAAACGTTTCATTGTTCATGAAATGCCAGAACTCACCGTCGTTATACAGGTAGGTCAGGTTCATATCGACCACATCAGCACCTTCGGCGCTGTCGGTGGATTTGAAGGTTTTTTCAATCAGTTTGCCGGTCAACAAACGGCGCATTTTCACGCGCGCGAAAGCCTGCCCTTTACCTGGCTTAACGAATTCACTGGATTCGACAGCGTAAGGCTCGCCTTCAAACATGATTTTAAGACCGGAACGAAAATCGTTGCTAAAATAAGTCGCCATAAAGGCCCTCTACTATTTGATACTGGTACTCAGCCAAAAAATGGCACACATTGTAACCCTAAAACCCCATCCCAGAGAAGATTGGTTGCATCAACTTGCGGATGTCATTACCGATCCTCTCCAACTTTTGCACTTTTTGGCGTTGGATAACCACCCTGAGCTACGCAAAGGGGCAGAAGCCCGTGCGCTATTCCCGCTGCGCGTACCCTGGTCTTTTGCCGCGCGGATGCGCAAAGGGGACCCTCTCGATCCGCTATTGCTGCAAGTGCTGACCGCGCAGGACGAATTCGAGGTAACCCCCGGGTTCAGCGTCGATCCGCTCGATGAACAGCACAGCGTGGTGCCAGGATTACTGCATAAATACCACAACCGCGCGTTGTTGCTGGTCAAAGGCGGCTGTGCGGTCAACTGCCGCTATTGCTTTCGTCGCCACTTTCCCTATCAGGACAATCAGGGCAACAAGAGCAACTGGCGTCAGGCATTGGACTATATTCGTCAGCACCCTGAACTGGATGAAATTATTTTCTCCGGCGGCGATCCACTGATGGCGAAAGACCATGAGTTGGACTGGCTTATCAGCGAACTGGAAACCATCCCCCATGTGCAACGCCTGCGTATTCACAGCCGGTTACCGGTGGTGATCCCGGCGCGCATTACCGAGGCGTTGTGTCAGCGCTTATCGCAAACGCGTCTTCGCGTGCTGCTGGTGACCCATATCAACCATGCCAACGAGATAGACAGCGAACTGAGTGAAAGTATGGCACGTTTGCGTCAGGCTGGCGTTACGCTGCTGAATCAAAGCGTATTGCTGCGCGGCGTGAATGATAACGCCTCGACGCTTGCGGCACTGAGCAACGCGCTGTTTAATGCGGGCGTACTGCCTTACTACCTGCACGTGCTGGACAAAGTGCAAGGCGCTGCGCATTTTCTGGTGAGCGATGAAGAAGCACGCAACATCATGAAACAACTGCTGTCGCAGGTCTCCGGCTATCTGGTGCCGCGTTTAACGCGCGAAATTGGCGGGGAAGCCAGCAAAACGCTGCTGGATTTGCAGCTACTGAAGCGCAGTTAACAAGAAGCGTTCACAGGCGGTTCAGCGAGCATCCGCCTGTGAAAGCCTGTCGTTTAGGGACAGTGATAAACCTGCCCGACCAGCTTGCTATCAAGCGGTGCGAAGCTCGACCAGAAGCTTTCGCTGGAGCTGGTGGCACCATAGATAACGTTGCCGCCGAGCGCTGCCGCCTTGTTACGCAGATCGTTGGCCGCGCCGCGCTGAGCGTTGCCTTCATCATGACCCGTTAACCAGGTGGATTGCGAACCTGTCACTTGACCCACCAGACGACATTCGCTGCCGGGTTGCTTATCGGTAAACTTGACCGCTTGCCCGGCTGAACTCAATTCTTTGCTGGTGCTGCATCCTGCCAGTAAAACCGCCACGGCGATGCCCAGTAAAGCACGTTTCTGCATACGTCCCTCCATGTTGGTGACAAAAGGGGGTGTACCCCCCTATCGGCGTCCGCGACTCAGGCGCGCCAGTTTTTAAAGCGGTTAATCAAACCGTTGGTCGAACTGTCGTGGCTGCTCACCGGCTGGTCATTTTCCAATTCCGGCAAAATGCGGTTGGCCAACTGTTTGCCCAACTCAACACCCCACTGATCGAAAGTATAGATGTTCAGAATCGCACCCTGGGTGAAGATCTTGTGTTCATACAGCGCGATAAGCGCACCCAGGCTGTAAGGCGTTATCTCGCGCAACAGAATGGAGTTGGTTGGGCGGTTGCCTTCAAACACTTTGAACGGTGCAACATGTTCAACCTGCTGCGCCGTTTTTCCCTGCGCGGCAAACTCGGCCTCCACCACTTCACGGGATTTACCAAATGCCAGCGCTTCGGTCTGGGCGAAGAAGTTGGAGAGCAGCTTACCGTGGTGATCGCCCAGCGGGTTGTGGCTCACGGCCGGTGCGATGAAATCACACGGCACCAGCTTGGTCCCTTGGTGAATCAACTGATAAAACGCATGTTGCCCATTGGTGCCCGGCTCACCCCAGATAATCGGCCCAGTTTGGTATGTCACCGGATTCCCGTCGCGATCGACATACTTACCGTTGGACTCCATGTTGCCCTGCTGGAAATAGGCCGCAAAACGGTGCATGTACTGATCGTAAGGCAGGATCGCTTCGGTTTCTGCGCCAAAGAAATTGTTGTACCAGATCCCGATCAGCGCCAGCAGCACCGGCAGGTTTTTCTCGATAGGCGTGGTGGCAAAGTGCTGATCCATGGCGTGCGCGCCACTCAGTAATAGCTCAAAGTTATCAAAGCCGATGGAGAGGATGATCGACAAGCCGATGGCAGACCACAGCGAATAGCGACCGCCGACCCAATCCCAGAATTCAAACATGTTGGCGGTATCAATACCAAATGCGCTGACCGCGCTGGCATTGGTAGAGAGCGCGGCGAAATGCTTGGCAATATGCTGCTCATCCTGCGCGGTTTTCAGGAACCAGTCGCGCGCCGAATGGGCGTTGGTCATGGTTTCCTGCGTGGTGAAGGTTTTTGAGGCCACCAGCACCAGCGTGGTTTCCGGGTTCAGCGTTTTCAGGGTTTCAGCGATGTGCGTGCCGTCAACATTGGACACAAAGTGCATGTTAAGGTGGTTCTTAAACGGCCGCAGCGCTTCCGTCACCATGAACGGGCCGAGATCCGAACCACCAATGCCGATATTCACCACATCGGTAATCGGTTTGCCGGTATAGCCTTTCCAGCTACCGCTGATAATGCGCTCGCTAAAGCCTTTCATTTTCTGCAATACCGCATTGACCTCTGGCATCACATCGTTGCCATCCACCACAATCGGTGTGTTGCTACGGTTACGCAGCGCAACGTGCAGAACCGCGCGATCTTCGGTGCGGTTAATCTTCTCACCAGAGAACATTGAGGCAATCGCCTCGCTCAACTGGGTTTCACGCGCCAGTTCGAGCAATTTATCCAACGTTTCCTGGGTAATACGGTTCTTGGAGTAGTCCACCAGCATCAAATCATCAAACGTGGCGGAAAAGCGTGAGAAACGATCCGGGTCCTGAGCAAACAGTTCGCTGATTTGCACCTGTTCCATCGCGGAAAAATGCTGTTGCAAAGCGCGCCATGCGGCAGTTTGGCTGGGATTGATATTTTTCATAACAACACTCTTGTCTCCGATAATAAAATCGCTAAGGCTGAATCGATTGTATCCCTTAAATCGCCCGTTGCGATCCCTTTTCTTGCAATTACGCATTTCCCGGCGGTTACCGGTTGACAGCCGCGAGATAACCCGTTATTTGTAAGCGTGAACTTATGCATCCACGCCGAAGGCGGTTGCATAAGCCAGAAGAGGAGCACCGCCCAGGTAATTTATCCGAGGATCCGTAAATCCAGTGACGATAAACCAGGGGGAGCGGTGCCGAGATGATGGGCAATACGGGAATGCCATCATCGACTACAGGGGCTGAATCCTCTGGGTTGTCACCAGCAACATGCAGGCTATCAATGCAAACTGCACGTTCAGCAAGGTGGAGCGCTTCTGGGTGTACCGTAGTGACGCTTACTTATCTACGCCTGCTCCCTGCTTACCGCTCTTTCCTTGTGCCAAGGCTGATTTTATGGACGGCTGATGTGCGACAACTATCGCCACAGCGCCCCTGACACGAGGTGTTTTTTATTTATGTCTACAACAACTTCTCTGAGAATCGCTAAATTTGGCGGCACCAGCGTGGCCGATTTCGACGCCATGAACCGCAGTGCAGATATTGTGCTGGCCGATCCCGCGGTGCGCATTGTCGTGCTTTCCGCCTCTGCCGGCATCACTAACCTGCTGGTTGCCTTAGCGGAAGGCGTGGCGCAAGAACAGCGCGATGTCCATTTGGAAAAAATTCGTCACATCCAATATGCCATTATCGATCGTCTGAGCCATCCGCAGGTGATCCGTGAAGAGATCGATCGCATGCTGGAAAACGTGGCGCGTCTGTCTGAAGCCGCTGCGCTCGCCACCTCTAACGCCTTGACTGATGAGTTGGTCAGCCACGGCGAATTGATGTCAACGCTGCTGTTCGTTGAGATCCTGCGCGAACGCCACATCAGCGCCGAGTGGTTCGATGTGCGTAAAATCATGCGGACTAACGATCGCTTTGGCCGCGCAGAGCCGGATTGCGACACGCTGGGCGCATTGACGCGCAGCCAGTTGCAGCCGCGTCTGGCAGAAAGCCTGATCATTACTCAAGGGTTTATCGGCAGTGAAGCCAAAGGCCGCACCACGACACTGGGCCGGGGCGGCAGCGATTACACCGCCGCGCTGCTGGGCGAAGCGTTGAACGTTGATCGCATCGATATCTGGACCGATGTCCCCGGTATCTATACCACCGATCCTCGCGTGGTTCCCGCAGCGCACCGTATCGACCAGATCACCTTTGAAGAAGCGGCAGAAATGGCGACCTTTGGTGCCAAGGTGCTGCACCCCGCGACGCTGTTGCCTGCCGTGCGCAGCGATATTCCGGTGTTCGTTGGCTCCAGCAAAGATCCCTCTGCCGGCGGCACGCTGGTGTGCAATAAAACAGAAAACCCGCCGCTGTTCCGCGCGCTGGCTCTGCGCCGTAAACAAACGCTGCTCACCTTGCATAGCCTGAACATGCTGCACGCACGCGGCTTTCTGGCCGAAGTGTTCAGCATTCTGGCGCGCCACAATATTTCGGTAGATCTGATAACCACGTCGGAAGTGAACGTTGCTCTGACGCTGGACACCACGGGCTCCACCTCTGCGGGTGACGGCCTGCTCTCCAGCGCCATGCTGACCGAGCTCTCTTCCCTGTGTCGCGTCGAGGTGGAAGAGAAC
>NZ_JAGFPF010000890.1:0-862 GCF_025962695.1 Candidatus Symbiopectobacterium sp. NZEC135
GAAGAAGAAAGCGGCGGGGAGCCTACCACCTACAGCAACCGTTTTGACGTGATTAATGCCAATATCACGTGGCGTGCGGCATTGCCCTATAAACCGATGGTGGATGGTCCGCAAATCGCCACGGTGGTTGGCCCTGCCGGGGAAGAGATTTACTGTGATGAGCACGGCCGGGTGAAACTGCAATTCCCATGGGACAGATACGGTTCCAGCGACGATCAGAGTTCGTGCTGGGTGCGCGTGAGTCAGGGCTGGGCAGGCGGTCAGTATGGCATGATCGCCATCCCGCGTATTGGTCATGAAGTTATCGTCAGTTTTCTTGAAGGGGACCCCGATCAGCCCATCGTAACGGGCAGAACCTACCATGCCACCCAGCGCCCTCCTTATGACCTGCCGGTTCACAAGACTCGCACCGTGTTGCGTACCGAGACGCATCAGGGAGAAGGATTCAATGAACTGCGCTTTGAAGATCAGGCCGGACAGGAGGAAATCTATCTGCACGGACAAAAAGATCTTAACGCGTGCATTGAGAACGATGTTGTCTGGCATATCAGACACGATGCCCACGCTGATATTGATAACAACCGCATCACGCGCATTAAATCCAACGATCACCTGACCGTAGAGAACGAGATGCGTGTTCAGGTTACGGGGGATCATTCGCTGACGGTGAATGCCTCGATGCACCAGAAACTGGGGCAGGCTTTGCTGGTCGAAGCTGGCCAGGAAGTGCACGTGAAATCCGGGGCCAAAGTGGTGCTTGAAGCGGGAGCTGAGCTGACCCTGAAAGTTGGCGGCAGCTTCGTGAAGATTGACCCCAGCGGGGTGACGGTCGTGGGCCCTTCCATCAAGATGAACTCCGGAG
>NZ_JAGFPF010000891.1:0-861 GCF_025962695.1 Candidatus Symbiopectobacterium sp. NZEC135
AATCAAGGCTACGATCCGCTTAAGAAACAGTGGAAATCGAGCGAAGGCAAAGCCTATTTCACCGGTAAAGCCACAACGGCGGCGCTCAAGGTTTCCTTTTTTGGTCCCTTTTATGGGGGATATAACGTCATCGCGCTGGATGACGATTACCAATACGCGCTGGTCAGTGGGCCAAACCGCGATTACTTATGGATCCTGTCGCGCACGCCTGAACTCCCGGCTGAGGTAAAACAAAATTATTTGTCTATTGCGAGAACCCTCGGTTTCGCGGTGGATAATCTGGTTTGGGTTAATCAGCAGCCGCACTGATATCACTGGCAGTGATCCATCAGCGAAGATCGCGCAAGCCGGTTCTTCGCTGATACACGGCGTCTTTCACGCTGGGCTCACGCACCGCTCGCCGAGCCATGCCAACCATGGCGCCCAATGGTGCGTGGTTTTGGTTGAAAGCTGCAATACCTCACTCCCCGGAGCCAACAGCGCCACTTCCTCGCGCACGCGCTCAGGACTGAAATCGTCAAAATAGGGCAATAGATCCACCTTGGTCACCAGCACCGCTTCCGCCTGGCGGAACATCACCGGGTATTTTTCCGGTTTGTCATCCCCTTCCGGCACGGACAGTAGCACCACGTTGTGGTGTTGACCGAGATCGAAGCTGGCCGGGCACACCAGATTGCCCACGTTTTCGATAAACAATATGTCCACCGGCTCACAACAGAGCGTTTGCCAGGCGGTATTGACCATTTGCGCATCAAGATGGCAGGCCATCCCCGTCGTGATTTGCACTACCGGGATACCTTTGCGGCGCAGGCGTAAAGCATCGTTTTCGGTTTCCAAATCTCCTTCTATCACCGCCACTTT
>NZ_JAGFPF010000892.1:0-860 GCF_025962695.1 Candidatus Symbiopectobacterium sp. NZEC135
CTGGCTAACCAGATGCGTGCGCAGGGCAAACAAGGGGCGATTCTCACCTTGCTGTGCGACAGCGGGGAGCGTTATCTGGATACCTATTACAACGCCGAATGGGTAGCGCAACACATCGGCGATATCAGCCCGTATCTGGCACAGCTCAACGCGGGGCAAGCGCAACGTCAGCCCGAGCTGATTTTGGCCTGATACCGCGTTAACGCTGAAAACGACGCGGTTTTGCTATAGCATGTACCTTTTACGTCACACAGGGCACATTGCCCTTGAGCATCAAAGGTACAGCAATGACAAAACGCGCGGTTGTCGTTTTCAGCGGCGGGCAGGACTCCACCACCTGCCTGATTCAGGCACTCAGCCTGTATGATGAAGTGCACTGTGTCACATTCGATTACGGTCAGCGCCACCGGGCGGAAATCGATATTGCGCGCGCGCTTGCAAACCAATTGGGTGCCAAAGCGCACAAAGTGCTGGACGTCGGTTTACTCAATGAGTTGGCTGTCAGTAGCCTGACGCGCGACAACATCGCCGTGCCGGATTACGACGCCTCTGCGTCCGGCATTCCCAGCACGTTCGTGCCCGGGCGCAATATTCTGTTTCTTACGCTGGCTGCCATTTACGCCTACCAGGTCGGTGCGCAAGCGGTGATCACTGGCGTCTGTGAGACCGACTTTTCGGGCTATCCTGACTGTCGCGATGAGTTTGTCAAAGCCTTGAATCAGGCTATCGTGCTCGGTATCGCCCGTGATATTCAGTTTATTACGCCGCTCATGTGGCTCAACAAGGCGGAAACCTGGGCGTTGGCTGACCACTACCACCATTTGGATACGGTACGCAACCAGACGCTGACCTGCTACAAC
>NZ_JAGFPF010000894.1:0-859 GCF_025962695.1 Candidatus Symbiopectobacterium sp. NZEC135
TGTTGGCAAGAATACGGTGAGTTTCCCGAGGATCATGAGGTGTTTAATAAGCTCAGTGCCGCTTTGGACACATTGAGAGAAGCCATTTTTATTTTTGATGAGATGTTTTCCGCTTTCACTGAACCCGATGAGTAATGCCTGTTTTCGGATAATGGCTCCCTGTTTTATCTTTCCACTCGTGAGGTACTCGCTGGCGCTTCCCTATACGCTCCCGCGCGCATATAACCGATACGATCGCTCATCATCACCGCTTCTTGCTCGCTGTGCGTGACCATCAGGGCCGTTTGTCCTGATGATTTGAGAATGTCGCGCACATCTTGCCCCAGTCGTTGGCGTGTCTCGGCATCCAGGCTGGAAAACGGCTCATCCAGCAGCAGAATGCTGGGCTCTGGCGCCAGCGCGCGTGCCAGTGCGATACGCTGCTGTTGGCCGCCGGACAACTCATGAGGATAACGTTCTGACAACGCGCTTAACCCGATGAGATCCAGCAGTTCACGCACACGGGACTGTATGACGGCGCTTGGCAGCTTGCGCAACCCAAAAGCGATATTCTTCGCCGCCGTCAGATGAGGAAACAGGGCATATTCCTGAAACACCATGCCGACGTGGCGTTACGGCCTGGGCTCAGCGGATCAAATCCGGCAATCGCCCGCAATACGGTGGTTTTTCCGCTGCCGGACGCGCCCAACAAACACGTGAGTTCACCCGCCTGAACCGTTAGCGAAAAGCCGTTAAGGACATGATGTTGCTGGTGTCCATGTCCGTAGGCAACATGGATGGCTTCCAAAACCAGTGTGGCGTCAGACATGGCGCGACGATTCTCCTTGATAAGAGGCGTTGTTTTGTTGCGGTTGGTTGG
>NZ_JAGFPF010000893.1:0-859 GCF_025962695.1 Candidatus Symbiopectobacterium sp. NZEC135
ATTGGTATCGATGGTGTGCGGCGCATCGTGATCGCAAGTAACGGTGAGCGGAGCGGTGACGTTAGCCAACTCGGCGAATTGTGTCGTATTGCGCGCTGCGGTACCGAAGTTGACACTGGTGGTGGTGGCAATTAAGCAGGCAATGGCGGTCACACGCAGAAGAGTATAGGGTTGGATTATTTGAGATTGGCTGTTGCTGGGGGTTGAGGTGATAGCATACATCGGTGGTATAACGTACGTGCCGGTACGCTGTGTACCGTCGGTAACAATTGCCCATAAACCAGAAATGTTCGCTGTTTGTCGCTCGTTACCGAATATAGTGAAGGGAAAAGGAGAACCGTGGTCTGCAAATGATAAGCACCAGCCCCTATTAGTAGGTACGATGGCATTGCCAGAAGTAGAGTTTGATGTATAAGTCCCTTGGGTACCATTTAAACCAATGGTTCCCGTTAAAGCGGCTATTTCTACAGGCATGGTAGCACCAACAGTAAGTGTGGTGAGCGCTGTGGCAATAGGTACGATACCGACACCTTGGCTAATGGTATACGCTTGAGTACTATTGATGGTGCTGAGTTTGGTGGTTGAAATACAGTCTGTCGTTAAATCACTGATAGCGGCTATACCGCCGCTGGTGAGTATGGTTGAATCGTTTTGATAAGTGATGGAAAGATTGTTTACACTAAACGGTGACCCCTGCCATACCACCCCCGAACCTTTACCAATCGTCAGCGTATTGGCCTGCGAGGCCTGAGCGCTAAACAACATCAACCACGCTGCTATGCTGGCGGTTTGCTTGACAGTCATAAAGTGGCTCATGTATCACCTCATTCGCAGCGTACGGCCAATGACCGTATCGGGT
>NZ_JAGFPF010000896.1:0-838 GCF_025962695.1 Candidatus Symbiopectobacterium sp. NZEC135
CCACCAATTGCTTCACAGAACAGCAGGTGGCAGCCGGCAAGCAGTTGAGCACGCACTTCGTTGCTTTCCTGCTCCCCCGGTTCGCTGGGATAACGACGCAACCCGTGTAGCCACGAGCCGTTGCCATCAAACGCATAGATAAAAAACAGGCGACACTGCCCAAAATGGCCGTTAATCGCGATACCATCCTGTGACGAAAAGGCCACCAGCAGTTGCGGTTCGCGCCCCGGCGGCGACATTACCGCCAGATGCGCAGGCAGTTCACCGCGCAGACACGCCATCACCCGTTGCCACCGGCCCCGGGTCGCCGGGAAAACGCGCCATCAGCTGTGGTTGATCCAGCGACGACAAATAGGCCAGATCGAGCGAGGCCTCATCCTGTTGCGCAATCCAGCGTAACAGTTGCGGGGAGGACAGCTCTGGCAGGCAATGCATCAGCGCAAACAGTCGCCAGAACAGACGATCATCATCAGACATCTTCACCTCCTCATGCCAGGCCGGGACGCGAGGCGCGCAGGCTGATGGGAAACTGCGGTTTTTCCGTTTGTGGGTTCAGCGTTTTCCCCCTTCCAACGCCACCTCTCCCCCCCAGCAATCCTGACGGTCAAACTCTATTCCGATCACCCTCGCCTCCAAATCCTGCTTGGCGATATAGCAATACAGCTGCGCGTTGCGCTCACGAAAAATCACTATCGGCATAAACACCTCCTCAGTGGCAAGGTGACGGCCCGGACAGTGCCGGGCCGCGAAGCAGGCCACTTTGGTCAGGGGATTAACGAACAAGATCGAAGTTGTAGTCGTTCTTGCCGAGCTTCATGGTATCTTTGTCGAGCTTCTC
>NZ_JAGFPF010000895.1:0-858 GCF_025962695.1 Candidatus Symbiopectobacterium sp. NZEC135
GCAGCGCGCGCAGATCATCAATGGCGGTCTGATTTTCATTGCCGTGTAGTTGCACGGCGAACAACCCCAGTTGTCGGGCGGTCTGTGCAATCTCTGCGGCAGGCGCGTTACGAAATACGCCAACGTAGCGCAACGGTGCACCGGACATCACCGTCGGTGCGAACGCCGGTGTCACATAGCGTGGAGAGGAGGGCACAAAGATCAACCCGCCATACACTGCACCGGCGTTGTACGCCGCCGCGGCGTCCATGGCACGTGTGGGCCCACACACCTTATTCTCACCCAGGATCAGGCGGCGCACCGCTAACGACAGATTGGGCTCTGACATCAGCGAACTGCCAACCAGAAAACCGTTGGCATAGGCGCTGAGCTCGCGGATTTGTGCGGCGTTATGAATGCCGGATTCACTGATTACCGTAACATTTTTGGGCAAGCGCGGGGCCAGCGTGCGCGTGCGGTCGAGGTCGATAGACAGATCGCGCAAATCGCGATTGTTGATACCGACCACGCGAGCCTTGAGCGCGATAGCCCGTTCCAGCTCGGCCTCGTTACTCACTTCTGTCAATACGCCCATTTTCAGGCTGTGCGCCACCTGAGCCAGTTCGCGGTACTCATGATCGTCAAGCACCGACAGCATCAGCAGAATGGCATCGGCCTGATAATGGCGCGCCAGATAAATCTGGTATTCCGAGATGATGAAATCCTTGCACAGCACCGGCTGTCTGACGACAGCGCTGATGCGCGGTAGAAAATCAAAACTGCCCTGAAAATATTTCTCATCGGTCAGTACTGAGATAGCGGAGGCGTAATCGCTGTAGACGCGGGCAATGGCCACCGGATCAAAATCTTCGCGAATCA